>CAZFPH010000205.1:0-1518 GCA_964520955.1 uncultured Lachnospiraceae bacterium | reverse complement strand
ATAAAATTGTTGATGGAATTAATGTTATTGAAGCTGATGACAATACAGTAATGCTTACTCTTGAGGGAGAAGAACATAAATTGCCACAAAATGCAGTTGTTATTGCTGATAAAAATAAAGAACCAGTTGCGATTGCAGGTATTAAAGGTGGACTCAAGTCTGGTATTTCAGATGAAACAAATTCTGTTTTGTTTGAGGCAGCTGTGTTTGATTGCCAAGCAATAAGAAAAACTTCAAGAGGAATTGGACTTATTACAGACGCCTCTCAGCGTTATGAAAAATCACTTGACCCAGAATTAACAGAAAAAGCTATTTCTAGAATTGTATATTTATTAAAAAATATTGATAGTGGAGTAAAAGTTACATCAAGATTTAGTGATTGCTATAACAAAAAACTAGACAAAATTCAAATCAGATTAAAGCCTGAGTTTATTGGTCAAATTGTTGGCGAGGCAATTAGTAAAGAATTCATCGTCAAAACTTTAACAAATCTTGATTTTGGTGTTGAAGAAGATGGTAGTGAGCTCATTGTTGATGTTCCTACATTTAGAGCAACTAAAGATGTTTCAATTAAAGAAGATTTGGTTGAAGAAGTTGCAAGGCTTTATGGTTACGATAACATTGAGGCTAAGCCGTTAATGTTTGATTGCAAGCCACAAGAAATTATTGCTTCAATAGAGTACGAGTATGACACAAAGTTACTGCTCGCTGAAAAATATGGTGCTAATGAAATCCATTCGTATTTATGGAATTATGAAGACTTTAACAAACAACATAGTATTGAAATGAAATCTTATGTTTCATTATTAGATTCTTCAAATGCTGGTCAAAGTGGAATTAGAAGTGAACTTATACCAACACTACTTAGAACATTAGATGATAACAAAAATAATTTCCAAGATGTGCGTGTATTTGAAATTGGCAGGGTAATCTCTGGACTTAACGAAGATAAGAGTTCTATTGAAAATAAAAAACTTGCAGTATTATTTGCAAGTCAAATAAAGTCAGAATTTGAACTTTTTACAGAACTTAAAACAGCAGTTGCTGATATTGCTAAAAATATTATGGGGATTGATGTTTATCTTGAAGAGGGTGACACCGTAAGTTATATGCACCCAGTTAATTCATTTAAAGTTGTTGCAAGACAAGGTGAGTATGGTCAAATTGGTATCCTTCACCCAGCAGTTAAAAAATCAATCGATAAGAGATTTAACGTTGCAATACTTGAAATTGATTATGAAAAACTTGCAAAAACAAAAGCGTTTGCAAAGAAGATAAAGAATGTTTCTAAATATCAAGCCGTTGAGGTTGATTATAACATTGTGTGCGATGAGGCAATGAAATATATTGATCTAACTAAAATATTATCAAAATTCAAATCAAAAATTTTATCAGGTTATGAACTTGTTGATATATATACAAATGAGCAGATTTTGCCTGGCAAGAAATCTGTTACAATGAGATTTAATCTTTCAAGCTTTGACCACACACTAACTGGTGAAGAAATTGAAAAGTTTA
>CAZFPH010000204.1:0-1523 GCA_964520955.1 uncultured Lachnospiraceae bacterium | reverse complement strand
CCCTTCATTGTTTGATAACGCAAAAACACGTCTTTGATTGTTCTGGTTAAAACGTGACCAATGTGTGGCTTTCCGTTTGCTGTTGGAGGACCTTCATAAAAGGTGTACATTTCCCCATTCTTATTTTTTTCAATCATTTTTTTGATAACTTTGTTATCCTTCCAGAATTTGGCAACTTCTGGTTCTCTAGCCGCAAAATCAAGTTTCGTATCAACTTTTTTATACATTTTTGTTCTCCTTAAATGATAATTGATTTGATTGAATATAAACGACCACTTTTGTTTAGTAACTAAAAGAAAAAGCGTCCTTGCAAAATATAAGAACTTTGCAAAAACGCCTAAAGTCACCACTTATATTTAGCATGGGCCAACACCCACCACCTTTTTAACGGTCAGTCCCCGTAAACCACTACTAAGTCACCCTTTTCATAGTTTCTGCTACGCTAGTGATACTGAAATTAGTTTTACTTATTTGCTTTCACCACCCGCAAACTCTCTAAAAGATATTATCTAATCAGCGTGTCTAGCATCAAACGCATTTATATTCAACATACATCTATTATAAATCACATCTAAAATTTGTCAATATTTATTGACAGGTATTTTTTATTTTTTTATTTGGCTTGCTCTGCAGGTGTTTGTTTGACCTTTCCACTAGCATAATCAAGCAAATAATCAGCATTATTTTTAAGCACCTTGTAAAAATAATCAAGTTGTTCCTGCTCAACAATGTCTTGTTCTAAAAGAACCCTAAAAAACGGATATCCACTATCAGGTTCAATCATTGTAAATTGATTTAATCTGCAAATAAATGCATCAAACATTTCTTTATAATGAGTTTTTATAAACTCAAGATTTTCACTTACAAACCTTGATGATTTAGCATTTCTATCAAACGAAAGTTCAAAATCAAAGTTGGGTGAAAATGTTACTTCATTGGTTTCTTCATTGTAAATATAACCATAATTTCTCTCGTTGAAATCTCTGTCACCCACAAGTACACCTCTAACAAGGTAAGAATACAAATACTCAGCTTTAATATGCTCTCTATTAATTTTTGGTTTTTTGTGGTATTTTTCATAAATAACATTAGTCAAATTATCAAGTTGCAAATCAATTTCTTTGATTTTATCTTCTATCTTGTATGTTTGTTCAACGGGTAATTCTTTACCATCTTTAACGTTTAGTATTTTTGCAGTGTAAAAACTTTCTTTAGGCTTAATAAAATAAACTGACAAAACATACCTTTTCAAAGCATTCAAAGTTAAAATTTCATTATAACAGGTCTTTGCCCCAAAAAAATCTAAAATTCTTGGCGTTACCCTTTCGTTATACATCTTTCTGATATCTTCAAATTCATTAATAAATCCCATAGACTGCAATTGCTTTAGCACAATTGAAATATTTTCTGGCACACCTTTTTTCTTAGCGTTCTCAGTACCAAAATAAAATGTATAAGAATCTGTAAAAGAATTTTTTAAATCCTTGTCGAGATTTTTAAAATAACCAGAGTGTAGTCTTGCA
>CAZFPH010000203.1:0-1567 GCA_964520955.1 uncultured Lachnospiraceae bacterium | reverse complement strand
ATTAAATTCGTATTGTAAATTTTGTCCAGCTCCTAACGTTTGATATGTTGAAACAACAAACATTCTTTTGCCGTTTTTTAGCATATTGTTAATAGAAGTTTTTGTGTTTTCGAATTTCTCTAAAGAACCTTCTAGAGAATAACAATAGGCATCACAATTTGCTGGTTTTAAAAGTGTAAATACTTCTTGTATAAACTCATAGTTAAAATCCAGACCACTTTTCATTGCTGTGTTTGTTATAAACAAAAATGATTGTATCCCTTTTTCAAAGAATTTATTTATTGCATATATAGCCTTGCAGTATCTTGCTTTAACAAAATCATCAGATGCTAAATTTGTAAGTTTTTCTAATATGGAATTATAAGTTTTTTCGTCCTTAAAAACAGAAATAAGAAAATCATTGTAGTTTTTATCTGTTATATTACATTTATCAACTTCTACGTTGACATTTTTATAGTTTCCAATTTTGTGATTTACATCTGCTTTTATTCTTTCTTGATCTTCTTTATCGATTTCATAGTAAGCAGAACCCAATTTTTTCTTTATATACTTTAAATCATAATTACCAGTAACTGTTTCTAGTGTTCCACTTGCAGAAATACCTACAACCTTAGAGTTTGAGCATAAATAAATCAATATTTTTTCAGGCGACAAATTAAATGATAAATAATTAATTTTAGGTTGAGTATCAAATGTGTCGCTATCTACAAAATTATAAAATCTAAATCCTTTTTCATATACAGAACAATCCAACTCTGATTTTAAATCTACAATTTTGCTACTTGTTCTTTTGCTACTATTTTTTATTTGACTGGCTAAATAGTTAAGATATCTTCCTTCGATACCAAACTCTGACAATACCGTCTTAATTGATGCTTCATATGAAAAATTGTTTGTTTCTTGATTTCTTTCTCGCTTTAAATATAAGTAGTTGTCAGCAATTAATTTAACACCATTTTGAAAATATGAAAGAAATGATTTTATATCTTTTAATAACAAAAAGATATTGTTTTCTTCAGATATTTCTACTTTCTCACTTCGCTTAATCCAGTTGATATGTGAATCTTTGTCATTTTCTAAATATATAGTTTTAGAATCGCCAAGCACTGTATGGAACATATAGTCTTGAAATAAAAAGCTTGATTTTTCTCTTTCGGTAGCGTCTAATTTATGATAATTTACCAACTTGTATTTTTGTTCAATATCTTTTGCTCTTTGCTGAAATTCTATCAATATTTGCTCTGGAGTATAAAATCTCCCTTTTTTATTGTCAATCTTTATTTTTAGAGACTCTGAAACTTCAGTTAGCAACTTTGAAAACTCAGTATTTTCTAAGCCTGCGTAAATAATTCTAAATAATTCCACAACGCTTACCTGAGTATCTAACGACTCTCTAATGATGCTTTTTAATAAAATCTCTTTACTTGCGTCAAATTCATCAATAAATATAATTGAATTTTTTAATAAGGACATATTGTCTATTATGTTATATGACGGCTCTACAATTGAAGAATTTCTAACGAGAAATTTATCTATACTCATGAATATAATTTTTTTATCGTCAGTC
>CAZFPH010000202.1:0-1622 GCA_964520955.1 uncultured Lachnospiraceae bacterium | reverse complement strand
ACCCCTTCTTTTTTTGTTGTTAAAAATTGAACTTTTTTCAAAATAAAGCTTGACAAATTCCAAAAATCGTGAGGCTTCTTATAAAAATAAGAAGCCAATTATTTATAAGTGGTGGAACAAGGAGGAAGCACTTATGAATAATTGGAAATCATTATATAAAATTTTGAAGAATCAAATTTCTAAATTAAATTGGCATAAAGAATTTTATAAAAATCCAAACCAAGATTTTACGAGGGATAGAAAATTAAAATTGGAAACAGTAATTAATTTACTATTATGTATGGAAGCAGGGTCATTAAAAGATGAATTATACAAATATTTTGATTTGAATCTAGATAATCCAACATCTTCAGCATTGATACAGCAAAGACAAAAAATAAAAATTGAAGCATTTGAATGGTTGCTAAAAAAATTCACGAATAAAACAAGACAAAATAGAACATATAAAGGATATAGATTGTTAGCTGTCGATGGTTCATCAGTCCCTATTTGTTATGATATAAATGATGAAGAAACATATATTAAGCAAATAAGCAATAAACAAAAGGAAGCCAAAGGGCACAATGCGTTTCATTTAAATGCTGTTTATGATCTACTTGAACACACCTATGAAGATATCATTATACAAGGTGAGGCCAAAATGAATGAAAATGGGGCTTTTAATGACTTTGTCGATAAATACAATGATGAAAAAGCAATTTTTATAGCTGACAGAGGATATGAATCATACAATTCTTTTGCCCATGTAATGGAGAACAAACAAAAATTTTTGATTCGTGTTAAAGATATACATTCTAAAACATCATTAACGAGAAGTCTAAATTTAAAAAATCAATCAGGAGAGTTTGATTTAGTAATAAATCGAATATTAACTTCTAAGCAAACAAATGAAATAAAAAGTCAACCTAATAAATTTAAATTCATTCCAAACAATCAAAGATTCGATTACTTAAACAAGGAATTTCCATACTATGAAATTAAATTCAGAATAGTTAGATTCAAACTATCAAATGGTAATTATGAATGCATAGCAACTAATTTATCAAATGAAGAATTCTCAGTTGAAGAAATCAAAGAATTGTATAACAAACGTTGGGGTATAGAAACTTCATTTAGAGAATTAAAATATGCAGTTGCTATGAATGCTTTTCACTCTAAAAGAAGAGATTTGATTAAGCAAGAAATACTTATTAGAATGTTGTTTTATAATTTTTCCGAAAGAGTAATACAAAATATAAAACTAAAGCATAAGAAAAGAAAACACAAATATCAAATAAACTTCACAAGGGCATTTCATTTAATTCGCTTAGTATTAACCAAAATAAAAAGGGGCATAAAGCCACCTAATATTGAATCTATAATTGAAAAAGAAATTGAACCAGTGCGACCTGACCGTTCTAGCACACGCAAAGTTAGAAATCAGACGCCTGTATTTTTCGTTTATAGATAAATTCAACAATAACATTATATATGAAAAGTAGTTAATTTTAAACTATTTTCTTTTCATTGTGATTTAATTTGAAAATTTTATTACTTTTATATAAAAAACATAGAATATTAACTATCAAAATTAATTATCCCATGATTTTTATTTTTTTGCAATTCTTAACTTAATGACATTG
>CAZFPH010000201.1:0-1693 GCA_964520955.1 uncultured Lachnospiraceae bacterium | reverse complement strand
GAACTTCATTTTCAATCTTTATTGGATAATGGATATAGTCTGAGTATCTTTTAATAAGTTCACGAAGCTTGTAATACTCCATAAACTCAGAGTAATTATCGTCATCTGTATCAGGCTTTAAATACATTACAATATCAGTTCCTGTGGTTTCTTTTTCAGCTTCAACAATCTCGTAACCATCAGCACCAGAACTTATCCATTTGTTAGCTTTTTCAACTCCATAAGCTTTTGATATAACCTCTACCTTTTCGGCAACCATAAACACAGAATAAAAACCAACACCAAATTGACCAATTATATCGATGTCTTCTTTCTTTTCGTTTTCCTTTTTAAATACAAGAGAGCCACTCTTTGCGATTGTGCCAAGATTGTTCTCAAGTTCCTCGGCTGTCATACCAATACCATTATCAGAAACTATGAGTGTTCTCTTTTCTTTATCGGCCTTAATTTTTATATCAAACTCACCACGGTTTAAGCCAATATTTTCAGACAAACTTTTATAATATAATTTATCAATAGCGTCTGAGCAGTTAGAAATAAGCTCCCTTAGAAATATTTCTTTATGTGTGTAAATTGAGTTTATCATTAAATCCAAAATACGCTTTGATTCGGTTTTAAAACTTTTCATAATAACTCCTTTTAATTACTTTTGTTTAATTAACAAATTAGCACTCGTTGATGCTAACTGCTAATAATATAGTACTAAAAAAAAGTATTGTCAACAGACTCGTGACAATATTTTGTGAATTATTCAATGCATTTGTCTAAAATTGTTTTAAATCTTCTATTTTTATATTTTTGCCAACTGCAACAACGTTAAATGCCTTTTCACCTTTTATCTTGCTAGCAAATTCATCAACTTGTGATTTTGTTATTTTTTTATAACATTCAATCTTGTCTTCTGCTGTTGTAGTTTTGCCAAAATAATGCGTGTAAGAGCCATTGAGCTCTGCAATTTCTGCACTCAACTCAAGACCAAAAGCAACACAAGACTCTTTCCAGTTTTTAGCTCTTTGCAGTTCAATTTCAGTAATTCCATCAGTTGCAAGTTTTTCAATTTCTTGTTTTATAACACTAATTGCCTTTTTAACGTTCTGTGCACGCGTTCCAAAAATTATATAAATTTCACCTGAATTTGCTCGCATATCATTAAAAGCATAAACCGAATAAACAAGACCAAGTTTTTCTCTTAGCACCTTAAAAAGTCTTGAATTTTGAGAGTTTCCGAGTATTGATGTATAGATATCAGACACATATTTTAATTCACTTGAAAGAGTTGTGGACCTAATATGAATGCAGACATTTGCTTGATTATCTTCCCTCTGAACTATATCATACTTTTTTGTGATTTTTGGTACAATTTCATTAAATTGTACACTATAACAGTTAAGAGTATAGTTATTCTTCGAGGAATAATACTTATCAACAATTCTATCCACCTCATCAAATTCAATATCACCAGCAACTGAAATAATACAATTTTCAGGTCTGTAATATTTTTCCTTAAAAGCCAAAAGCTCCTCTCTTGTTACATTCTTTATAATCTGTTCACTACCAAGCTCGTCGTGAGCAAACGAATAACCTTCAAAATAATTCTGCATAACCACCTTGTAGAGCACCTCCACGGGGTCATCGTCACACTTTTTCATTTCCTCAATAATTTTATTCAATGTTTCAATTCCAGCTTCTTTAA
>CAZFPH010000200.1:407-1713 GCA_964520955.1 uncultured Lachnospiraceae bacterium | reverse complement strand
AAAACCACGGGTTCTACCCGTGGATTTTTATTTAAATTTCTTCTAAAATGTATGTGCCAGGTCCATCTGCAATCATTTCAATTTCCATATATGTTCTAAACACTCCGGTTGCAGTATGTACTTTTTCACTCAAAATTTCATAAACTTTGTTGTACATAGGTTCTGCAATCTCAGGTCTTGCAGAATGAATAAAGTCTGGTCTGTTTGTTCCTTTAAGGTTTGCATAAAGTGTGAAATTGCTCACAAGCATAATTTCGCCATTTATATCAAAAAGACTTTTGTTAGTTTTGCCATTTTCATCATCAAAAATTCTAAGCTTTAAAATCTTTTCAGCAATCTTTATTGCGTTTTCTGGTTTGTCAATGTCTGACACACCGAGAAGTACAAGCATACCGCCCTTAATTTCGCTATACTTTTTCCCCTCGCTATAAAGCACACATTTTTTTACTTTTTGAATAACCGCTTTCATTTTTCACCTCGAATAAAGTAAGTTTAGCAAAATTAATTGTTTTCAGCAATTAATTAAACATTAAATTATTCCGGTTATAAAAATTTCAATGCCAATCAAAACCAGAATAATTCCGCCAATGAGTTCTGCCTTATCGCCAAGTCTTGTGCCAAACTTTTTACCGAGTATTATTCCAACAAGCGAAATTGCAAAAGTTACCACAGCCACAATCGCAACGCAAACAACCGCCATAATAACCGTGTAGTTTGCAATAGTGAAACCAACTGATAGTGCGTCTATGCTTGTTGCAATGGCTTGAACTAGTAGTGCTGTGATTGTTAAACTTTTTGCGTTTGTTTTTTCCTCTTCTTTACCCTTACTCTTAACGCTCTCAAAAATCATTTTGCCACCAATAAATCCAAGCAAAATAAGTGCAATCCAAGGTATAAACTTATCAATAACTGAAAGTATTGCGTGACCCACAAAATAACCTGCAAGTGGCATTATGCCTTGAAACACACTAAACGCACCCGCCACCAAAAACATTTTGCGTTTTTTCATTGTCGGCTCATTCATTGCATTTGCCATAGACACCGCACAGGCGTCCATAGCAAGTCCAACACCAAGCAGTACACTCTTTAAAAAGAAAACAAAATCCATAATTACCTCTTTCTCACAAAAAAAGACCTATGCTTTTCCGTAGTGACACTCGTTCACTAGAATTGCATAAGTCTCGTTATTTAAGATTGAACCTGGAAAACCCAGTATGTAGATTCAACCGCTTATAAAAGCCAACTACTCCCTTAATACTACATTATATTAGCACAATCCTTTTAGTGTTTCAAGCAAAATATTATA
>CAZFPH010000200.1:0-397 GCA_964520955.1 uncultured Lachnospiraceae bacterium | reverse complement strand
TACATTTATAATTTACTTTATTCACATATATAATTTAACTCTGGTTAAATTTATGCTATATTTAAGTACAATATGTTTTGTTACATTTTAAAGCGTTGATTAATTTTTTTTCTCTATGTTAAATTATTTTATGGGGAGGATTTTATGGAAAAATCTAAAGTTTATTTCACCAAAGAGCTTTCGCCTGAAGCGGTAATAAAAATGTATGAAGCAGTTAATAAAAAACTAACTGGAAATATTGCAGTCAAAGTTCATTCTGGCGAAAAAGGAAATCAAAACTATCTACGTCCAGAGTTTTTAAAGCCAATGATTGATTATCTTGGTGGCACGGTTGTTGAGTGTAACACGGCTTACAGCGGAGCAAGAAACAGCACCGAAAAGCATAAAAAGCTTATGG
>CAZFPH010000199.1:0-1718 GCA_964520955.1 uncultured Lachnospiraceae bacterium | reverse complement strand
TGATTTTATGCACGTAAAACCAGGTAAGGGCGCTGCTTTTGTTAGAACTAAATTAAAAAATGTTATTACAGGTCAAGTTATTGAATTAACATTCAACCCTGTAACAAAATTTGAAAAAGCACAAATTGAAACAAAACAAATGCAATATCTTTATAGTGATGGTGATTTGTATTATTTCATGGATAATGAAACATATGAACAACTTCCACTCAATCATGACCAAGTTGAAGATGCACTTCAATTTATTGTTGAAAATATGGACGTTACTGTAAGATTCTATAAAGGTGAAGCATTCAGCATTGAACCACCTAACTTTGTAGAACTTACAATTGTTGAATGTGAACCAGGAATTCAAGGTGATACATCAAAAGCTGGCAACAAACCTGCAACACTTGAAACAGGTCTTGTTTTGCAAGTTCCATTGTTTGTTAATAATGGTGACAAAATCAGAATTGACACAAGAACTGGAACATATATGTCAAGAGTTTAATAAAAACGATAAAATATGCCAAAATGTGGCATATTTTTTTTTGCAAAAATTTCATACATTTTTTTATTTACAAATATTCTTTATTAGGAGAATAAAAAGGGTGTTAAGTATTTTGCCTGATTGGCTGAGTGAAAAAATCAAATCAAACTTCGCAATTGAATTCGTTTATGAAATCAGACTTAGGTTAAATAAGCCGATTGCGATAAACTATAAAGGCAAATTTCAAAATTTGTGTGACAGAGATGGATATTCTATTATTTCTGTTATTGCAACGATAGATTTAATAAACTATGTACTCAGCATTTCTACAAAGCAATCAATGTATGCATATGCAAGTCAAATTAAGCAATGCTATATCTCTGCACCAAATGGCGTAAGAATTGGTATATGCGGAAAGGTGGTCTACAATAACGGCGAAGTTAGTACAATTAAAGATATCACATCGCTAAATATCAGGATACCGCATCAAGTTCCTAGTTGCTCAGAAAAAATTATTAATTTAATAGCTATTAATGATACTGTAAAAAACACTTTGATAATTTCTCCTCCTGGGGCGGGAAAGACTACGCTTGTTCGTGATATTGTTATAAAGCTATCGGAAGAAAAAAAGATCAACAATATTTTAGTTGTTGATGAGCGTGACGAGATAGCCATAAGTTCAAATTGTACTGGGTATGATATTGGAAATTATGTTGACGTAATTTCTGGAGCAGAAAAAAGTTTTGCTTTTAATGAATGCTTAAAAACAATGAATCCAAGCGTGATAGTGACTGACGAGATTTCAAAAGAGGAAGATTTAAAATCTATAATGCAAGCAATAAAATCAGGTGTGAGTGTGATTGCAACTGCACACGCTGGCAGTGTTAATGATCTAAAGTTTAAACCATATTTTAATTCAATACTAGAGTCTAAATATTTTGAGAGAATTGTTGTGCTATCGAAACGAAATGGTGTGGGTACTATTGAGTGTGTTTATGATGAGAATTTGAGAGGGATATTTTTGCCATACGTATTATGAAAATTTTATTTGTTATATTAATTATGCTGTGCTCAGGTACTATTGCGTATAGATTTAAAAACAAATTTAAAAAGAAAATAAACTTAGTTAAAGAACTAATTAACTATGTTAACTTTTATGATGCAAATATTAGTTTTTATAAAGAAGACTTATATAAAATTAATAATAATTATATAATTACGCAAAAAAATAAAAACGCAAAAAATTCTT
>CAZFPH010000198.1:0-1719 GCA_964520955.1 uncultured Lachnospiraceae bacterium | reverse complement strand
TAAGCAAAGTTCAACAAAGAAAAACAAATTTTAGCAATCTTAAAATTGACATAATGTAATTTTATCACTAAAATATGTGTATAGGAGAAAATTTATGGATTGGGTAACCCTTTATATTGCTGCTAGCCTTGTGCTTATACCATTGTTTATTTATGGTGCAATTGCATCGGCAGGCGTTAACAGCACATTCGATAAATATTCAAAGCAAATATCAAGCAGTGGACTAACTGGCTATGAGGTAGCAAAAAAACTGCTCGACAATGCTGGAATTACAAACGTTAAAATTGTTGAAACTCGCGGAAAACTTACAGACTGCTACGACCCTAAAAAGAAAGTTTTAAAACTATCTTCTTCAACCATTAATTCAAAGTCTATTGCAGCCATTGGTGTTTGTGCCCACGAGGTTGGACACGCCGTTCAAGATAATCGACGTATGTTTTTGTTTAGGCTAAGAGTTTTTATTGTTCCTGTGGTTAACTTTATAAGCCGTGCGTGCTTGCCACTTATACTTCTCGGCTCAATTCTCGGCTTCACATTCTATATTCCTGTTGTTGGATACTATATTGTGCTTGCCAGTGTTGTATCTTATGGTGCAGCAATGGTTTTCAACCTTATTACCCTACCACTTGAATACGACGCATCAAGAAGAGCCCTTGCATTGCTCGAAGATACTGGTGCTTTTGATGAAAAGGAATTAAAGCAAGCAAACAAGGTTTTGAAAGCAGCAATCAAAACATATATCAGTTCAACACTCACATCAGTTGCATATTTCTTAAGATTTTTAAGCTATGCAATGATATTTGCAAGAAACAGAGATTAAAAAACGCTAATTACTAGCGTTTTTGCGATATTTTAAATATTTACACGAAAAAAAAACACCCCAATTGGGGTGTTTTTAATTAAGCATTGTTTTTTCACAATCAAAGAGTGAACCCATTCTTGCAATGCTGATATTGTATCTTGCATCGTCGTCATAAGCAACTTCTGCTTTAACTTGACAGGTTCTGATTTCTTCAATGTGCTCAGACTCAACTTTTAATATTGTTGCTGTCTTGTTATCAATTTCTGTTGCAATAGACTCTATTTTAGCTGTTTTGGCTTTTGGAGTAGCACATTTTTTAGCTGTAGCCTTGGTGGTAGCCTTTTTTGCTGTGGCTTTCTTAGTGACTGGCTTTACCTCTTTTTCGGCTTCAAGAGCCATAGTGCTGTTTTCATTTAAAAAGTTTCTGATGAATTCAATCAAATCATCTTCTTCAGAATATTCAGGTTCTGCTTGTTTTGGCTCTACATTTGCTTGAGGTCTAAAGTTAAAATCAAAATAGTCATCTACTTTGTGAAGTTCTGACTTAACAGCTTTTTTGCTATTTCCGCTAACAATCTTTTCAAAGCCCTTGTCTGCATTTGTCTTTATCTTTTTTGAAGCACTTGCGTTGTTGATTTCAACAATTCCGTAAGACTCAACTTCACTTTGTGCCAAAGATTTCTTTTCAGAAACCGCCTTTGATTTAGCTGATGTTTTTAAATTCTTTTCATCGATTTCGAGAGTGTAAACTTTTTTTGCCATAGTCCTGCTCCTATATATAAAAAATATTTATACCATCTATGAGATATATTTATAACTGATTTGTACATTAATTATAGACAATATTTTTTAATTTGTAAATAGTTATGAAATAAAATTTTTAAATTTTAATTTATTTTTATTTTTTCCTTATTTTT
>CAZFPH010000197.1:0-1725 GCA_964520955.1 uncultured Lachnospiraceae bacterium | reverse complement strand
GCAAGTGTATCTTCACAGATAGTTTTTGTGTACTTTTCAATTACTGCATTAGTCTCGCTTGAAGCAGAAACATAAATTTCGATATGGTCGGTAACCTCAAACCCATTATCTTTTCTTGCTTGTTGAATTTTGCTGATAAGTTCACGAACAAGTCCAAGTTCTGCAAGTTCTGGAGTGATTTCAGTTGAAAGCACAACCGTAAACTTGCCATCACTTTCACTTGTGAAGCCTTCTTTTGAAATTGGAGAAATTAAAAGGTCTTCTTTTGCAAGTTCAACTTCCTCTCCACCTACATCAAACTTAACAGTTTCACCCTTATTAACAGTGTCAACAACGCTTGATGCATCGCAGTTAGCTAGCCAGTTTCTGATAGCACCGATTTTTGAACCATATTTTGGTCCAAGAACTTTTAGCTGTGGTTTTAAATCGTAATTTAAATATTCCTTTGCATCGTGCTTAAATTCAACTTCTTGAACATTAAGTTCATCTTTGATTAAATCCTTAAGTTCGTCAGAAAGTTCAACCTTTTCAGCGGTTGCAACGATAATTTTTGAAAGTGGCTGTCTGTTTTTGATATTACTTGCATTTCTTGTACTTCTTCCAAGAACAACAATATCTAAAACGGTTTCCATACCCTCGTTAAGAGCTTCATCAATAAGTTTTTCATCAGCCACTGGAAAATCGCATAAATGAATTGAAAGTGGTGCATTTTTATCAACACTTCTAACAATGTTTTGATAGATTTGTTCCGTTATTACTGGAACAAATGGTGCAGAAATCTTGCAAAGATTGTCTAAACAATAAAATAGTGTTGTGAACGCCGCAGTCTTATCTTCTGTGTCACCATGTACCCAGAATCTTTCACGAGAACGTCTTACGTACCAGTTAGAAAGGCTGTCAACAAAGTTATTGATAAGTCTTGCAGGCTCGCAGTTAACGTAATCTGCAAGGTAGCCATCAACTTCTCTAATAAGCTTATTCATTTCTGAAACAATCCACTTATCCATCATTGAAAGCTTAACGTCATAAATTGAATGTTTTGTTCCGTCAAACTTGTCAATTTCAGCATAAAGAACGTAGAAAGCGTATGTATTCCAAAGAGTTCCCATAAATTTACGTTCAAAATCTTCAAGAGTTTCCATATTGAAGTTTGTAGAAATCCAAGGTGCGTTAGAGATATAGAAATACCATCTTGCAGCGTCTGAACCTGCGTGGTCAAACACCTCCCAAGGAGTAACAACATTTCCAATAGACTTGCTCATCTTTTTGCCGTGCTTGTCATTTACAAGTCCAAGTGGCAAACAGCGTTTGAATGGTGATTTGCCAAATAAAAGAGTGTTAACTGCAAGGAGTGAATAGAACCAACCACGAGTTTGGTCCATACCCTCAGAAATAAATTCTGCTGGGAATGTTTTTTCAAACAATTCTTTATTTTCAAATGGATAATGAAGCTGTGCAAATGGCATTGAACCTGAGTCAAACCAACAATCAAGAACTTCTGGAGTTCTTGTCATTTTTTTGCCACATTCAGGACAAGCAAAAGTAATTTCATCAACAACAGGTCTGTGCAAATCAAGCTCAACATTTTCGTCAATACCACCAAGTTTTTTAAGTTCGCTAGTGCTTCCAACTGAATGGATATGTCCATCTTCACAAACCCAAAATGGAAGAGGTGTTCCCCAGTATCTGTTTCTTGCAATATCCCAGTCGATAAGTGACTTTAAA
>CAZFPH010000196.1:0-1727 GCA_964520955.1 uncultured Lachnospiraceae bacterium | reverse complement strand
TTTGCTATCAGGATATCCCGCCTGTAGCTGATGCAATGTTCACTATTGCAAGAAAGATATTAACAGAAGCTATACAATAACCATAAGGGCATCTTAACCGATGTCCTTTTTTGCAAAAAAATTTAATTAAAGTATTGACAAATAGAACTAATTAGTTATATAATATATATGAAAGGAGAAAGCTGATGTTTGATATGGAATTTTACGAAGATAAAAACGGCTATTCAGAAACAGCAGAATGGCTTATGGAATTGGATAATAAAGCACATAATAGTAAAGAACACAGAGTCAGATTAAAGAAATTTGTTGAGTATATTGAAATCCTAAAACAATACGGCACATTTATAGGAGAGCCTGTAGTTAAACACATTACAGGAACAGACTTATGGGAATTACGCCCCACAAGAGACAGGGTATTTTTCGTGCATGTACTAAATGACAAATTTTTAATACTTAACCATTTTGTTAAAAAACCGAGAAAACACCCAACAGAGAAATCGAAAAAGCAAACCGTATGTTGAAGGACTATTTTGAAAGGAGTAATTAGAAATGAGTAATTGGAATGATTTGAAAAAGAATTTATCATCACTTTCACAAGAAGATTGGGATGAAATAGATTTAAAAGTTAAAATAGTAGGCAAAGTTTTAGAAGCACGAAAAAAAGCAGGTATTACACAAGCTGAAATGGAACAACTTACGGGCATCAAGCAGACTTTCATTGCACGATTTGAAAATAACCATATGGATCCACAGCTTACTACTGTATTAAAACTGCTCCGTCCTTTAGGGCTTACGTTGGATATTGTTCCTCTGCAGGCTCAGAAATAAATATTTACCATATTAAAATAATACCGTATAGAAACGCTTCTAAATCTAACTCTATTTTTCCAAAAAGCTGAAGTGGAACAAAAAGAACATCGATATGGACAACCACGCGACATCATAAGACCATATTGTGGGTATGAAAACCTGTCAAATATGCTCCTATCCGGAAGCGGTAATATATCTAAATTTTCTATCAGGGCTCTATCACCTGTTTCAATAATTTTATTTCCATCGCAAAAAATAATCCCTTTTACTGAGTGTAAATTTTTATGATTTTTGATTACATCTATTATTTCAACAAAAGTAATATCTCCCTCGCCTTTAATGATTATATCCACTGCTGAATTTCTGAATAAAACATCACTAAGATAAGTAGCAGCATTACCCCCTGCTATTATTTTAGTTTTAGGGTTTAATTTCTTTATAGTATTTATAATATTAACAACCTCAAACACTGTCATGTCTGAATGAGCTTGTATCCCTACAACTTCAAATTCATTATTTGATACCCGAGAGTATAATTCTTCTACTAACTCAGGTTTCAATAACAAATCAAAACCATCCACTCTTACGTCTTTTATTTCTTTCTTCAAATATGCGCTGATCCAACACAATCCCAGAGGCATGCTTATAGTTTCGTACACCGCATCTTTGTATAGTCCCTGAACCAATGCAACATTCATTTTTTTCTGCCTTTCTAATTTTCATACGTTTAAAAATTATAAATCTATTAACTATTATTTATTTTATCTTTTAATAATAGACAAAAATGAGAAAAAATGTCAATCCTTTTTGATATTTGAATACTTATTCTATAATATCAGTTATTTTATATACATTCATAGTCTTTCCTCCCAATAAAAAAGCAGACTGTATTTCTACAATCTGCTAATATACAATAT
>CAZFPH010000195.1:0-1731 GCA_964520955.1 uncultured Lachnospiraceae bacterium | reverse complement strand
TCCTTTTTGTTTTTAGTAGTGGTTGTAACATTATCATAGTATAAAATAAATGAAAAGTCAATTATATATAATAAAATTTAAGTGAAATATAACTTTTGTTTTAAATTATAATTCTTATATGCAGAATAAAAAAAGTTATTGACAATTATAAAGGAAGCTATTATGATAAAATTATCAAAATGATAGGGAAGCACTTAATAAGGAGGATATAAAATATGGATAAAAATAGAAATTATGTAGATTTGCATACACATACTCGATTGTCAGATGGAAAATTATCTTCTTTGGAATTGATTCAGGAAGCTATGAAAAATGGAATCAAAGTTCTTGCAATTACAGATCATAATAGAATGCTTTCTAAAGAAAAATTTGAAGAACTTGAAAAAATGGTAGAAGATAAATTGATATTATTAAGAGCTACAGAAGTAAGTTGTAAATATAAGTTGATGGAGCGAGAAGTGGAGTTACATATTGTAGCATTATTTCCAGATAAATCAATTGATTTGCAACCGTTTATAAGCTTTCTTAAGAAAAATATAAGTTGTGATAGGCGTTCTTATATAGAAGAGATTTTAGAAAAACTTCGTTCTTTGAATATAGATATTGGTAGTTATCAAGATTTGCAAAAAAAATACGCCGAAGGTTATATTGGACGACCACAAGTTGCCTTAGAACTTGTTTCACAAGGTTATGTAAGTACAGCTGATGAGGCAATGGATAAGTATATTGGCAATCATGGGCAGAAACTTGCTTTTGTGGAAAATAAAAATAAGAATAATTTTTGCACATTAGAAGAGGTTTTAAAGCAAATTTATAAAGCGAAAGGTCTTGCCATATTAGCACATTTATACTATTACAATTTTACTTCTGATGAAATAACAATACTTTTAAAAGATTTTCAGAAAAAAGCTGGTTTCATAGGTGGAATGGAAACGGAGTATCGTAAATATAATGAAGAACAACGTTGTCAATTGCGACAGTTAGCAGATAAATATAATTTATTTCATTCTGCTGGTTCGGATTATCATGGTATATTTGAAAGTGATGGATTAGATAATTACTTTTCTTTTGATATATATGATGATATAATCAAGAGGTGGGAATTTTGTTATAAAGATAGTGAAAATATTTCCATCTTATCTAAAAATAATGGGATAAACGAAGAGTTATTAGAGGAATTTTAAGAAAAGAATTATATGAAATGGAAAAGGTTTTTAAAAATGAACTTAGAAAGTGAACAAGTACTCGTTGAACTTATACAAGATGCAACACAAAAGGCTTTACATAAATTATTCCAAGAACATAAAGAAAAATTTTATTATTGCTCCTTAATTACAACAGGAGAAGGCTTGTGTCCTATAATTTCTGCATGGTCAGAAGAAGCTTTAGAAAGAGTAGCAAGAGAAGAGGATAATGTAGAGGAAGCAAAATATTATTTGAAATGGTCTTATGTAGAAACACCATATTTTGCTTATGGGGAAGAATATTTTGAAAAGGTAAATAAAGTCTTTTTAGAGCGAATGAGTCAATTAACAACGGACAAGGAAAAGGATAGAGAAGTTTGGTTAAGAATAAATTCAATGGAAAAAGTGATGTATAATATTGATAAAATGGGAATGTTTGGACAAGGAGAACAACGATTAGGAATTGTAATTAATGCTGAATTTATGCCACCAGATTTCACAAATACAGAGAGGGCATTAAGGTTAAATCCTAAAGATGCTTTAAAAG
>CAZFPH010000194.1:0-1731 GCA_964520955.1 uncultured Lachnospiraceae bacterium | reverse complement strand
TGCCATTTGTGAAAAATCGTATGGTCACAACACCGATGCATTATGCTTACATTAAAATTGCTGATGGTTGCGACAACTATTGCACTTTCTGTACAATTCCTTACATTAGGGGAAAATATAGGTCAAGAAGTATTGAGGATATTTTTGAGGAAGCCGAAACAATTGTTAACAATGGTGCAACGGAACTTATTTTGGTTGCTCAGGATACCACAAGATACGGCACTGATAAATCAGGCAAGCCAGAACTTGTAAAACTCATCAAAAAGCTTTCTACAATTAAAAAACTTAAGTGGATAAGACTCTTGTATTGTTACCCTGAAATGATTACCGATGAACTTTTGAATGAAATGGTAACCAATCCAAAACTTTGCAAATATATGGACATTCCACTTCAGCACGTTGCGGACAATGTGCTAAAGCGAATGAACAGGCACACAACATACAAAGACATTGTTAACCTTATTGAAAGGATACAAAAACTTCCTGTTTATATTGCAATCAGAACAACATTTATGGCAGGTTTTCCAGGTGAAACTGAAGAAGACTTTAACAGGCTTTG
Organism: uncultured Lachnospiraceae bacterium; assembly: GCA_964520955.1. GTDB lineage: Bacteria > Bacillota > Clostridia > Christensenellales > UBA1242 > RGIG1681. The sequence continues at coordinate 1,172 of CAZFPH010000194.1, read as the reverse complement.
CGATTTCATTCAAAAATACAAGCTTATGCACGTTGGTTTCTTTGCTTATTCAAAAGAAGAAGGTACAGTAGCTGCAAATCTTCCAAATCAGATTGATGATGACATAAAGAGAAAACGTGTGTTAAAACTTGTTAAACTCCAAAAAAAGGTTGTTGCTGAGGTCAATAACAATTTTGTTGGAAAAGTTTTAGATGTTTGCTACGAGGGTATTGATTATGATAGGCAATTGTTCTTTGGAAGGTCTATTTATCAAACACCAGAGGCGGACACACTTGTTTTATTCAAGTCAAAGTTCCCAGTTGAGCTTGGTAGAATGTATAAAGTAAAAATCACAAAAGTTAGAGGTTATGATTTACAAGGGGAGGTACTTTATGAAGATTAATAAAAATGTTCCAAATATTTTAACAATGGCAAGAATTGCTTGCACACCTATTATTGTTTTAATGTTTTTGCTTCCAATACCAAAAGGTATTGGTGTGTTTGTTGCTCTTGGGTTATACATTATTGGCTGTTTCACAGACTTGCTTGACGGCAAAATTGCAAGAAAATATAACTTAATCACAGATTTTGGTAAATTTATGGACCAAATTGCAGATAAGTTTATCACTACAACAGCAATTATTTTGGTACTATTTTCAGGCGTAACATACAATTGGCTTGCAATTTTAATGCTACTTATTGTTGTTCTTCGTGATATATTAATTAGCGGTATCAGAATGTTTGCAGCAAGCAAAAATTACGTTATCCCAGCAGATATTTATGGAAAAGTTAAATCATTTTTCTTAGATGCTTCAGCAATGATTTTAATGCTATATGTTGGTCTTGACAGAGTATGCACTGGCAATTTTACTGACTACGTTAAATATTTAGGTCTTGCAATTATGATTGTGGGTGTGGTATTATCAGTTATATCTTGTGTTAACTATAGCATTAAGGCTGTTAAGGTATTAACAAAAAAATCTGAAGAAAATGAAACTAACTAAAAGAGGTTACTATTATGACAGACAAACAAAAAAACTTAGAGCAGGCAATTGCTCAAATTGAAAAAGAATTCGGTAAGGGTAGCATTATGCGTCTTGGCGATTTTGAGGCTCAAAATATTGACGTTATCCCAACTGGTTGTTTACCACTAGATATTGCACTTGGTGTTGGTGGTATTCCAAGAGGAAGAA
>CAZFPH010000193.1:0-1758 GCA_964520955.1 uncultured Lachnospiraceae bacterium | reverse complement strand
TGTTAAGATTTCAGTTTTAGATGGTGCAGATTGTTCTGCTAAGGAATATTTGCAAGTTGCTAGCGAAAAACTAAAAGCTGAACAAGTATGTTCAATTGGTAGAAAATTTGTGCTCTATAGATTTTCTAATAAAAAAGGCGTTAAGCATATTGAATACTAAGGTGTTATTATGAAGCTTGTTGCAATTGGTGGTGGAAATTATTCACTGAATGATGCAGAAAAACCATATAATTTGGAAGCGATAGATAATGAAATAGTAAAACTTGCAAATAAAAAATGCCCAAGGTTGTTGTATCTTGGTTTTAACATTAGAGCAGATTACTATTTTTCAAATATTAAAAAAATTTTTATGGCTAAAGGTTGTCAATGTGAATATTTGAGATTTAGCGATTTTGATAATCAAAAAACTGTAGAAAATAAATTTAAAAGAGCAGATATTATTTTCTTACCCGGAGGAAACACTCTTGATTATATGAAGAAAATAAGAAAATTTGGGCTTGGTGATTATATAAAGCTTGCATCTGAGCGAGGTGCTGTTCTTGCAGGAATAAGTGCTGGGGCGATAATTTATTTTGAGACAGGTTGTTCAGATTCAAGAAAAAGTGAAACATTTCCTAAAAAATATACAAAGGTTAATGGACTTGGAATTTTTAATGGATTAATTGCCCCTCATTTTTCGTCTAGCGACAGAGTTTATGATTTGCCAAGAATGTTAAATGGTTGCAAAGCGAGTACCATTGCATTTGGAATTGATGAATGTGCGAGTTTGGTGATTGATGGTGAAAAATACAGAGTTATAAAATCGCAAGCCGAGGCAAAGGTTTTTAAGTGTTGTAATAAAAATGGAAAATACAACTGCATTGAACTTTTATTAGAAGGTGAAGTTAAAGACCTTTATCAAAAATAATTTAATGATTGACATTGGTTTATTTGTGTGATAAACTAGCATTAGTTTTTTAAAAGCTATGAAGGTGATTTAGTAGTTTATGTGAAAGGCTTAAGAGAACTCTTGCCGTAGGCTGTGAGCAGGGGTGCAAAAAAGCATAAATGAATTTCGGCACTGGAGCTGAATACAGAAATGTATTTCGGTTAAATCTTCCGTTAAAGATATAGAGGTGGAAATTTTTCACGAATTAAGGTGGTACCACGCAAAGCCCTTGCGTCCTTAAGTTTTAGGACACGAGGGCTTTTTCTTTATAAAAAACTGCAAAATATAGAAAAATTATAGAAAATATTGTGTCAAATATGTTAAAAAAAGGAGAAAAAATGGAAATTAACATTATTAGTGAAGCAGAAGTAAACTACGATGAAGATTCTGCAAAAGTAGAAAGTTTACAAGAACTTGAAAATTTAAGACTTAAGTATTTAGGCAAAAAAGGCATTATTACAGATATTATGGCAAAATTCCGTGAAGTGCCACCAGAGCAAAAGAAAGAGTTTGGTCAAAAGGTTAATGCGTTAAAAAATAAGATTGAAAATTCAATTGAAACCATTAAGTTAGAACTTGCTAGCAAGGCGATTGAAAATGAAATTAAAAACACAAAGCAATTTGATTACTCGCTACCAATCGACACAAAAACAGGTTCATTAAACCCAAGAACAATCATTCAAAAGCAGGTTGTGGATATTTTCAAAAATATGGGATTTGTTATTGAAGATGGCAGAGAAGTTGAAACTGAGTATAACAACTTTGAAGCTGTTAACGTTCCAAAAAATCACCCTGCACGTGATATGCAAGATACATTCTGGCTTGATAAT
>CAZFPH010000192.1:0-1783 GCA_964520955.1 uncultured Lachnospiraceae bacterium | reverse complement strand
TCCGGTTATCGTATATGGAACGGTGGCGAGTGTGGTGTATGGGGTCGTGTATTGGGTGACAACTTTGTTTTGAAAGCAATGTTTCTCATTAATACTGTAAATCAAAAAAGATTCGTGTGTTTTAAACACACGAATCTTTTTTGATTTACTGTTAATCTATGTTTATTATTGCTGTTTCGGAATTGTAGTCAAAGCTATAACCAAATGTTTCAACAACAATTTGCATCGGCACCCAAATTTTTTCGTTAGAATCAGTGTATAGCGATGCTGAAAGTGTTGTGTTCTTTTCGTTGATAATAGCCTTGTCTGTGTCAATATATAATTCAATTGTGGCACTACCATTTTCAATTGTGATAGCATTGTTCAGCTGGTCAAGAATTGCAGTTAAATTTAAAAGCTCGCACAATTCATCATAGGGCATCATAGGTGAATTGTTCTTTATTTGAATGGTTTGCTTTGGCGTGTATTTTGCGGATTGAAAATATAGATTTATGGTTGTTTCGCAAAATGCTGTCTTGTAAATTGTGCCAGTGTTTCCTTTACTTGCGTAAAGTGCTCCGCCATATTTTAAAAAAACCTGTTGGTCATCTCTTGCTGGATCAAAATCTATCAAGCTGCTATCTGCAGATAACACATTGTTTGTTCTATCCCAATAAGCTGAATCGTTATCCAAACGTGCACAACAATAGTCGTCATAAATTACAAATTTTCCGTTTTCAGTAAGGTCGATGACATTTTTGAGAATTAAGTCAGTATTATAATAAGCGTATTCATCTTTATATGGGTACAAGACAAATCGTAATTCATTTTTATTTGTTAATACCACAAGATTGTGTTCAGAATCAGAAGTGTCAAGATGAGCATTATAATAAATTTCTTTAACATCAGAAGCCAATTTCTCCGAGGTGCCATCTTTCAAATAATACCGTACCACTTCATTGTTGCTATTAACATAGATAATCATGTTTCCATCGTTTACATAATCTGATGTGTAGTAGACGGGAAAATCTGAACTAGCATTGTTAGCAACTTTTTTAATTTCTTGCAAAGGGTCGTTTTCGTAGTTGTATTCATCAAGCTGCCAGCAAAGCAAGTCGCCGTTGTTCTTAATAAGGCAACATCTGTTAAAGGTGCCAATAGTATGTTCTTCAGGAAATCCACAATATAGTCTGGATACATCTGACGAGATTTTGCGGATTTTCAAATCGCCATAAAGATTAAAATGATGTTCTACTGTACCGTCTTCTAGGAGAAAAACAGCTGAAAACCTCACACCATTATTAGTTTTATAATTGAAGAAATAACCATCTTTAATTTTCTTGTTGATAATAATATCGCCAGATAAATTCATTAGGTTGTTATTTGAATCCACATAAAGAAAATGGTTAAACAAATGGTCTGCATTGACATTATAAATTGCGGTTTCAAGATTATTTACACTGTTGTTTAAAATGCAATCTCTGATTGATATATGTTCATCATCTGCATAGCGGTTATTGATAAGTATTATGTTGCCATTATTCAATAGAATTAGACCATCATTGGAATCAGATGATAGTTTTACATCCTTAACGTTATCTGTTATAAAAATGGGCTCGGAAGTATCTATGACACCGCAATATAATTCACCGGACTCTGTCAATACAAGTACATTTGTATCAAAATCACCGATAATCCAAAAATCTTTAATTGGACGAGATACATTCTCATATTCTATTTCAGCAATAATAGGATTCGATGTGGGTGGTTCAGTGGTTTCTGGAACAGAAACAGCTTGGTTTGA
>CAZFPH010000191.1:0-1818 GCA_964520955.1 uncultured Lachnospiraceae bacterium | reverse complement strand
TTGCATAAACTATTTTTGAGGTAAAGCATTGAATGTTTGAACTTACGTTAAGCACTTCGGTAAACAAACAAAAATATTTATGTAGTTTATATAAACAGTTAGCCGACGATGTAAAATCCGACGGCGGAATTATCACAAAACACAATCATCAAGGCAGAAGTTATCTGGCAATTGCAGTGACGGTTGACAAAAAAGAATACTACAAGGCAAAGCTTCTTGATTATATTTTGTTTATGATTGTTGATGATTACAAGTTTAATTATTACAAGGAAGAATTGATGGCGGTTAGCGAAAATATTTTGCATCAGTCATTTTTGAAAGCTATTTCAATTTTTGATTATGAATACGACAGAGAATATATTGCAAAACAAATTGAACTTTCTGGAGAACTTTTTATTGATAGTTTTTACTTTTTTAAGCTTCAGGGATTGAGAGAAAAATGGGAGAGAACAGCTTTTATTTTAAGGCAAAACAATGTGTTATCAAACAATGATTCTATTATAGAAATACTAAGATATTTGTCATCTGTTTCAGAAAACAAGGTAATGAAACTTGATGTCTTTGCTGGAAAAAGCAAAATTCAGTCAAAAAGTTTATTTAACAAAAAGTTATTTAAAAATAACAATATAGGATATTCTGGATTTTTGACCGAGGTTGTAAAACTCAATCCAAAGAAAATTAATTTAAAGGTCAGCAGATTAAATGAAGGTTTTGACGAGGTTATGGAAATTTTGGAGCAAATTTATGGCGATAAAATTTATCTTCAAACATAAATTTAAATATTGACAAAAATTAAGATCGTGTATATAATGAAATAGTACACTTGTAGAACAAGTAGGTTAAAATTACTGCCAAAGAGAGAGGAAATCGTGGGCTGGAAGTTTCCTTAGCAAGTCTTTAACTGAAACCAGCTACATTTTAAAAAACTCAATATTTATTAATGAGGTTGATTTTATCAACAAAGTAAGGTGGAACCACGGTTAACTAATCGTCCTTATGCTAATTTTTTGATTGGCATAAGGATTTTTTTATGCCAACTGGAGGGAAGTATGAAAATTAAACTTAGAGATGAAGAAAGAGAATTTGAACAAGGAGTGAGTGTGCTTGATATTGCAAAATCAATATCAGAGGGTCTTGCAAGAGTTGCTGTTTGCGGAAAAATTGGTGAGGAGCTTGTTGACCTTAATTACAAATTGAATGAAGACTGCTCACTTGAAATTATCACAAACAAAAGCCTAGAGTATCAAGAGGTTTTAAGGCACTCAACTGCTCACGTTTTGGCACAGGCAGTTAAGTCTATCTATCCAACAGCAAAATGCTGGGTTGGACCTGCAACAAAAGACGGTTTTTATTATGATTTTGATTTTAAAACACCAATCACAAACGAAGACCTTTCAGTTATTGAAGATGAAATGAACAAAATCATTAAAGCTAACTTTGACATTGTTAGAAAAGAAGTTTCTAAAAAAGAAGCTATCAAGATAATGAAAGAAGCGGGCGAGCCATACAAGGTTGAACTTATTGAAGCAATTCCTGATGGTGAAATGATTACAACCTACACGCAGGGTGACTACATTGAAGTTTGCCGTGGACCACACGTTAAGTCTACTGGCGTTATCAAAGCGTTTAAGCTTACAAAAATTTCTGGTGCGTACCTTAAGGGCGACAGCAAAAACAAAATGCTTACTCGTATCTATGGCGTTGTGTTTGAAAAGAAGAGTGAAATGGAAGAATATTTCAAAAATCTTGAAGAAGCTATGAAGCGTGACCACAGAAAACTTGGCAAAGAACTTGACTTATTCTTCTTTGATGAAACAG
>CAZFPH010000190.1:0-1819 GCA_964520955.1 uncultured Lachnospiraceae bacterium | reverse complement strand
AAATTGATATTGTCATCGAACAATATAGTTCCTTGGTATTCTTTAAGAACACGCTCAATGTAATATGAGCCGTCATCGTGCTGTTTTGTTTCTTTGCTCTCTACTGGTGATATATACGAACTTCCGTTATTTGGATTGGTAATGTAATCAATTGTGTATGTATTAGCTTCCCAACCAGCTTTAAATACAATTTCATCAGCTGTTTTATCAAGTAATCCCATAGAAATCCAACCTTTAACAACATCAAGCTTTAGCACGATTTCGTCTTCAGGGTTTCCTCTCAAAGTTTCATCTTCGAGATATGGATTGTATGATGCGTGATAAGCATCAATAAACTGAACTTCAAGGTTTGGACCAATATACCAACCTTTCCAAGTGTAACCATATCTATCGATACCGATATTGAATGATCTACCTGGTTCGTAAGATAACAATGTGTAAGTGTTACCAACGGTAATCTTAAGTTCACTGTAATCTTCTTCAGTGGTTGTGTATGTTGAGTACCATTGTTGCCAGTTATTTGTTGACATATATGCATTTGTTGTTCCGTTTCCAACAGCAACGTCGTTGAATTCGAATTTGATGGTATATGTCTTTGGTTTAAATACGGCATACATCTTAACTTTTGAGTTAACTGAGTAAGCTTGTCCGATAGTTTCAGTATCACCACTATCTTTATACAAGCAGAACGAATGAGCCGTCTTGTCGTAAACTATACCCTTGCCAGTGTTATCAAAGCTATAAGGATTCTTTGGTTCTTTCGGCCAAGAGTAGTTCGTTGAAACAAAGTATGGATTATCACTAATTGCTTCATAATTACCAAATACAATCTTGTTTTCATACTGTGTTGTCGTGGTTTCAAGCATTTTGATAATTGCAGTATTACAATTTGCAAAACCACTTGTGTTAACATCTAGAAACTCTATATCATATGGGCTGAATGACCAACCTAAGAAGTCGTAGCCACCTTCATCGATATAGTAACCAGAATATACGTAATCAAATACCATATAATCTCTGTATGTTGCCTCAAGAGTTGTTAAGTTATCCTTAACACTTTCATCGTTCATCATATCAGTTGGGAATACGTATTCAATATCATATACAACTGGAATCCAACCAGCGTATAGTTTGATTACACGCTCTCCAGGTTCATCACTAATTTGAAGTGAATAATAGATATCGTAAGACAATGTTGTGCAAGCACCAGCAGAGTTAATAAGTATTGTTGGTGTTTGAGAGTTAATAAGCATCGTCGGTGTTTGAATGAATACAGATATATCTGTTTCTTTATAGAATCCAGTATAAGCCCATCTTCCGTTCAATCCCCTATCAACTTCTGATGTTAGAGGTATTACTGGAGATTGGAATAATTCATCGTTACGGTTATCAATGTCGACCATTGGACTTAAGTAGTAACTCATCCAACCAGCAAAGTTATAACCAATTCTATCAAGTTTAACTTTTTCATTTACTTGATACCAAGAAGCAGTATCAAATGTAATGATATGTTTTGTTTCATAATTATATTCATTTGCAGAATAAGTTCCATCTAAGTTGTAATAACCAAATGTTGAACCATTAAAGTCGTCTGCATCGTTTTCCACAAATACGATTTCGTATTGAATTGGAGTGTATTGAGCATAGAGATAAATTCTTCTACCACTTACACTTCCTGAAGGTTCAGTGAAGTTTGCTCTACTACCAGTAGTACTAATATCAGTATATGCGTTTTCTGAATTGCCTAAAGTCTCTTTGTTATCAACATTATTTCTGTAATAATACAAGCCATAATCTGTTGAATCGTAAGCTGCATATT
>CAZFPH010000189.1:0-1819 GCA_964520955.1 uncultured Lachnospiraceae bacterium | reverse complement strand
AGTTTTAATCACTCCAGAAGTTATGGTTGAACTTGAAAAACTTATTCCACTTGGACCTCTTCATCAACCGGCAAATATTGCAGGTATCAAAGCTGTTGAAGAAATTTTGCCAGGCATTCCACAAGTTGCAGTGTTTGATACAACATTCCATTCTACAATGCCTGACTACGCTTATAGATACGCTCTTCCAAAAGAAGCATACACAGAACTTAAAGTTAGAAAGTATGGTTTCCACGGAACAAGCCACAAATATATTGCTGGCGAGCTTGAAAAACTTTGTGGCAAAAAGGGTAACTTTATTGTTTGCCATATCGGTAATGGTGCAAGCCTTTCTGCTATTAAAGACGGCAAATGCGTAGATACAACAATGGGTTACACTCCACTTGAGGGTGTTATGATGGGTACAAGGTCTGGTGATGTTGACCCTTCAGTTTGCGAAATTTTAATGAATCACTATGGAATGGATATCAACCAAATGATTAACTACTTGAACAAAAAGAGTGGCTTACTTGGTGTTTCTGGCGTAAGCGGTGATATGAGAGACCTTGAACAAATCGCTTTTGATGAAAATTCAACAGATCCAAGAAAAGAAGATTGCATCTTGGCTCTTAATATGCACGCATACAAAGTTAAGAAATATATCGGTGCATACTACGCTGCACTTGGCACAGTTGATGCAATTTGCTTCACTGCTGGTGTTGGTGAAGGTGGTTGTGAATATCGTCAATCAGTGCTTGAAGGACTTGAAGGTCTTGGCATTGTTGTTGACAAAGATAGAAACATCACAAACTTCAAACGTGGTGAAGTTAACCTAATTTCTGCTGATGACTCAAAGGTAAAAGTTTGGGTTATTCCAACCGATGAAGAACTTATGATTGCCAAGGACACTGAAAGACTTGTAAAATAGTTTGACATTATTTTACAAATTCTAATTGACAAAAATACAATCTTGTTGTATTATAAGTATGCTTTGTTAGTGGGCACATTTTGTGCTGACTAATTTAAACGTAATCTGGAAGCAGATTTAGATAATAGGAGGTTTATAATGGCAGTTCCAAAACGTAAAACGTCAAAAGCTAAAGGCAGAAGCAGAATCGCTAACTGGAAAGCAACAGCACCAACACTTGTTGAATGCCCACAATGCCACGAACTTAGAAGAGCTCACGCTGTTTGTCCAAATTGCGGATATTATGATGGTGAAAAAAAAGTTGCAGTTAAAGCTGACGAAAACAAATAATTGAAACACCCGAAAGGGTGTTTTTTATTATTGCCAAATAGATATAAAATGATAACTAATTTTAAAAGCACAATAAAAAAGGAACTAGAAATATAGTTCCTTTTTTATTGCATTTGACTTGATTCAAGACCTGCAACGTACTCAAGTATTGTATCACAAATGTTTGAAATTTCTGATTTATTTGTTAATTTTTGGGCTTCGCTTGTGCTAAAAACGTCTAACCAAATTCTAGATTTCAAAGCGTCGCTTTCAGGATTTGTAAACATTCCGTTAACTGTCATAATGATATCCGCTTTGTCATAATAGTTTTCAAGATTGCTCACTAAAAATTGATTATATTTATCGTTAGAAGCATTTCGTTTTTCGTAATCAATACCAGGAACTAAGAACACTTTTGTTCCGCATTTTTTCATTATATTTTCAAACAAACAACTTATTTCAGCGGTTGGTATTATGAACATATCTGATGCAATAAAACTTGATTCTTCGCCGTTTTCGTTTTGATAGGTTGGTTTAAAACCGAGTGGGGCAGGGGTATCAATGATTATTGGTGAATTTATGCTTTCAAGGGCAAGGCTCATG
>CAZFPH010000188.1:0-1820 GCA_964520955.1 uncultured Lachnospiraceae bacterium | reverse complement strand
CGGCACCAGTAGTTGCCCCATCTACAATGGAAGACCAAATATTTTTTTGAGTTTCCTTGGTATAGTCCATCAGTTCATCGTCATCTTTCCACATTTCAGGATCATCATTAATGTTATTAACATATGCAACTCTCTTTTCGCTCGGTGTCGCCTTTACGATGTAGTACAGAAGTTTGGACAAGTTGTACGGTCTGCATTGCTCACCGCCTTCTTCTTTGTAACCTGCGCTGTAATAGATAGGCTCAATGTTAACCCCGGTTGCTTCATAAACTCTTTGTTTTACGGAGCGAACCTTTTCTTCCAGGAAGTTTTCCAATTGTTGGTTAGGTTCATTCTTTTCATAATCCCAATTACGACCTTTCATTGCCATGTCAGCTTGGTTGATTACTACCAGGATTCGTTTATCTTTTTCTTTGCCAAGGTTCGGTATGATTACATTGTTGATAAGTTCGTAAGAGGTACCCAAGTCCCTAGTACCACCGTCAAGTATTACCAGAACTAAATCGATTAGGGCTTTGCCGTTTGCATCAACTTCTGCCAATTTTTTGATGATGTTTTTCGCATGTCTGTTGTCTGCTTCTTTACCATCACCAAGGCCCGGAGTATCCCACAAAATCAGATTATCAAGTTCGTACTTCTCAATTTCCATTGTTTCAGGATCCACGCCTACACCGACTTTAGCAACATCGGTATTGAACAATGCGTTGATGGTAGAGCTTTTGCCACAACCAGTAGCACCGGTAATCATAATGTTGATTTTTTGTTCTTTAAGTTTCATGATGTTTTTCAGCATTTTGTTTTTAGTTGCTTCGTCAATGTTGCCATTCATAATGTCGTTTTGCATTGCTTCAAAAATGTTTTCTTTTTTCATAATCAATTCCTCCAAATTTTCCTTTGTTATTTTCATAACAGGATGTATCTCCTGTTTGATATCAGTATAATTTAAGTCATCTTTTGTTCTGTAAAACTCGTTTACATTCGATTTCATTTTGTTTTAGATAACTGGACAACACCTGCTGTCCAGTTATCTCTTCAATTTATGCACATTGTTGTACATCGGCTTTTTTGCAAAAATCTCTTGCCACATCCCAACCAAGTGCCTCAGTAATTGCAAATGCAACACCTGCATTAATGCCGATTCCCACAAAAGGAACGAATTTCAACATTTGACATGGTGCAAGCTTGATAAGATAACTCGCCATTGCTGCTTTTGCAATTTGCTTCGCATAAGATTTATCAATTTCAAGATTGAATGCTTGACCTAAAGAAATAATCATTGCACTATGAATACCAATCAACGCTATCATATCGGAAACGGGGATGGGAGAAAGTCCAGCTCCGGCTGCTGCAGTTGCTGCACCATGGATAATTACTTGGCATTGTTCTTTTTGGTCTTGAGTCATTTTTTTCATTTGTATACATCCTTTCGTTCTTAAATTTATTAGTTTTGCTTTACTAATTTCTTTAATGTCACTTCTGTGCCCTTGCCGTATAAGCTCGGTAGGTTGGCTGTTGTGATACTTTCGCGGTTCACAACTCCGCGTTTTCTTTAATCTAAGGATACATCATCGGCCACTTGGTCTTGTAAATCTCGTTTACACTATCCTTAGTAGTGTCCTTCATTGTGATTAAATCTTACCAGTTTAGCCAAACCTTCTGGTTTCTTTGAAAGAAACATTAAAAATAAAAAAGAAGCTGGAACAAATTGTTTCAGCTTCTTTTTGAGATTATAAACCAAAGTATATGTCATCATTTGTATTCAGATTGTAAATGGTAAGATAAAAATGTACATTTGGGAGTGCGGACGTTTTTTAGGACTC
>CAZFPH010000187.1:0-1820 GCA_964520955.1 uncultured Lachnospiraceae bacterium | reverse complement strand
TAAGAAATATACAAATGTTTGAGCAAGGCAAAAATGACATTAGTAAAGCACAAAATAACACTTTAGCTGCGTTATCTAGAAAATTAAATTGTGATCAACAAGATTTGGTTCAAACGATAGATTTTAAACAAAAATTAATAACTGACTATGAAAAAAACTTAAGAGAATTAAATCAATTACAAGCACAACTAGAACAATCAAAAATCATTAGAAGTTACATCAATCAATTTCCATATAATGATATAGCATATTATCAAAACAATTATTATGCGAACAGAAGACAAGTTAATAATAACTTTAATGAATTTTGGAAATATCAAGCTCAACAACAAATTGAAGATGAAAAAAAGAGAGAGCTTGTAAGAAATCAAATTCAACAACAGGCAGATTTAGTTGCTTTGTTATCTAATAACAAAGCACTCCAAATAACAACTGACACTTTTGGTTTATTAAATTCAAAAAACATTTTTGAAGCAACCTATAGAGTTTTATCAATAATCAACACAGCTACTAAAAAATAAACTTTTTTTAATGAAAGATATACAATGAGAATTATGAATAATTAACAAAAGCCCGTTAGAAATAACGGGCTTTTGTTTTTAGAATAGTCCATACTTTTTTAGGTAGTGGTCGACGGATTTGCCGTGGTCGTTTTCGAAGGTGATAGCTATGGCGATTAGGTGACGATAGGCTACGAAGGTGTTGAAGTTTATGTCGGTGATTTCTTTGAACATATCTTTGCGTTTTAGCGCATCGTAACGCAGGTTGATTTCTTCGGGGCTGACCTTTTGGGTTTTGTAGAGTTTCTTTGCTTGTTTGACTATGTAATCATCATATTCAGTCTTCTCTGGGACCGATTGGTTTTCTGCAATGTTAAGTGGTGAATTTATACTATTTTGATATGTTTCAAGAGGTTTTGATATGTTTTTGCCACAATTTTGCCTCATTTCGTGGTGTTCAGAGTTCTTTACCCCGCCAAGCGAAGTCGCGTTTGAACACTCGGTCAAATGCGACTTTTTATATTGAAATTATTGATTATGTTTTTGCAAAAGGAAATGCTGGAATAATTGTTTACTATGAAAGACTAGAGCCGAAGTTATCACTAAACTATTTAACGCTTGAACGGGACAATCAAGGAAGTTGGATTAAATCAGGCAATAAGGGTTCACAATAAATTGTGAATTTTTTTAAATTTAATATTTTTTTAAAATGTATTCCTTAACACAAAAAGTGAGATGTGTCAATCTCACTTTTTTATCAAATGAAGACAAATTCATTTTTACAATCTATCTGTTTTATAAGTTCTCGGTCAATTTTAGAACCAGTTCATTTTACTTACATCAAAATCTGCATACATAAATTTGCCATATATTTTATATCATCTTCCATATTGTTTTTCGTCCAATAAACTGTGATATTTGTTAATGCACCTAAATTTGCGACCATTCTATAACACTCTTCTTTGTTTAAAAATGTCATTTTTGAATAAAAAATTTTCTCCATTCTTATTAAAGCTTCTTTAAAATAGTCTATTTTTAAAAGAAAATCTTCTTTCTTATAATTTTCTTTAAATGCTTTGAACATTTCACAAAATCCACTGTATGATTTTTTTTGTATAACAGGTAATACTTGATTATATAAAGTTTGTACAAACGATTTACAAATGTCATCTAATAACTGTTCTTTTGTATTGTAGTTTCTATAAAATCCTGAACGGGAAACTCCTGAACGCTTAACAATCTCTGTTATAGTTATTTTTTCTAGTGGTTTTTCTTGAAGCAAAAGCACAAGGGCTGTTTGTAAACATTCTTTTGTAATTT
>CAZFPH010000186.1:0-1849 GCA_964520955.1 uncultured Lachnospiraceae bacterium | reverse complement strand
TGTGCTTACTGTGATATCTGAATATTCAAATTTTTGCAATAGCTCACTAACTAAAATTCTGGAAGATTGTGATGTTCTCCACTGATTGCCCTGCAAAATATAAATATTTTCCACGCCTTTCAATTTCTTAACTAATTCTTTGGCACTTTTTTGAACCTGCTTTTGACCATTTGCACTCAATCCATTCATAATGCTGTCATCTGAAGAACCTTGAATTAAACCTTGATTTACCGCAGGTGTTTCACCGTGCCTTAAAAAATATATTTTCATACAATCTCCCTCCATACTAAATTTGTGCACCGAGCAGAAATTAGTCAACTATTTCTTATAAAATCACTATTTACCACACAACAAGACAACTTATATTTCCCCAATATTTTAACACACGACTATAACAACTTTCAATATCTAATATAAATTTTTTTTAGAAAAATTGAAATTTTTCTTTTGAAATATAGACAAAGCAAAATTGAAGTGTTATACTTATGTAGTTAAAAGTTACTTGCAAACGGTGTTTGCGGTATTTTTTTTTGAAATGGAGAAAAATATGGAAGAAAAACAAATTAGAAATATCGCCATAATTGCACACGTTGATCATGGAAAAACAACCCTTGTCAATGCCTTGCTTAAAGAAGGTGGTGTGTTTAGAGAAAATCAAGCAGTTCAAGACAGAGTTATGGACTCAAACGCACTTGAGCGTGAAAGAGGCATTACCATCTTCAGTAAAAACGCTTCACTTATGTACAATGGCGTGAAAATCAATGTTGTAGACACCCCAGGACACGCAGATTTTGGTGGTGAAGTTGAAAGAATTTTAAAAATGGTTGACGGCGTGCTTTTGGTTGTTGACTCTTTCGAAGGCACAATGCCACAAACAAGATTTGTTTTGGAAAAAGCACTTGCTCTTAACCATAAAGTCATTGTTGTTATCAATAAAATCGATAGAAAAGACGCAAGGATTAAAGAAGTAATCGACGAAGTTTTAGACCTTCTTTTGGACCTTAACGCTAGTGAAGAACAACTTGATTCTCCATTTGTTTTCTGCTCAGCTAGAAATGGTATTTGTTCTCTTGAAGAAGGCACTGTTGGAACAGATATGAAACCACTTCTTGACACAATTTTAACCCATATCCCTGCTCCAAAAACAGAAACAAACAAACCATTCAAAATGCTCGTTTCTTCTTGCGAAGCAAATGACTATCTTGGAAAACTTGCTGTTGGAAAAGTTGACCAAGGATTTGCTAAACAAAACGAAACACTTGATATTGTTAACTTCCACGACACAGAAAAACACAAATCATTCAAAGTTACTAATATCTTTGAATTCCAAGGTCTTAAAAAAGTTCCTGTAACAGAAGCCACACCTGGCGACATCGTGTGCATTTCTGGTACAGACGACGTAACAATCGGCGATACCATTGCAAACAAAGAAGACCTCACCCCTATTCCATTTGTAAAAATCAGTGAACCTTCAATCGAAATGGAGTTTTCAGTTAACGATTCACCTTTTGCAGGAACTGAAGGAAAATTCTTCACATCAAGACATCTTCGCGATAGACTTATGAAAGAAGCTGTTCGCGACCTTTCACTCAAAGTTTATGAAACTGAAAGTGCTGACAGATTTAGAGTTCTTGGTCGTGGCGAAATGCATATTTCTATTTTGGTTGAAAATATGCGTCGTGAAGGTTTTGAATTCCAAGTTTCAATGCCAAAAGTTATCTACAAAGAAGAAAACAGCGTAACACTTGAACCTATTGATAACCTCACAATTGACGTGCCAGAAACCTGTGTTAGTACAATTATGGGTTCTATGGGCGTAAGAAAAGGTGAACTTCAAAATATGTCACCA
>CAZFPH010000185.1:0-1861 GCA_964520955.1 uncultured Lachnospiraceae bacterium | reverse complement strand
TATTTCGTCAACGGTTCTTGAAAAAGGGCTTGACAGAGGAACTGCGTACTATATTTCTTCGCTCGACATTGCGGATATTGATGTTGGAAGAAACATTGATGCTGAGCTTAATATTGCAAAGGCTGAGGCTGAAAAAAGAATTGCTCAAGCAAAAGCTGAAGAACGAAAGAGTATGGCTATTGCTGCAGAAAATGAAATGAAGGCTCGTGTTCAAGAAATGCGTGCAGAAGTTATTAAAGCTGAGGCAGAAGTTCCAAAGGCTCTTGCAAAGGCGTTGTCATCTGGTAAAATTTCAGTAAATGATTATTATGAAATGCAGAACATTCAAGCGGATACTGCTATGAGAAATTCACTTAGCAAAACAGAAGAAGAAAAGTCAGAAAAACTATCAACAACCACAACACAAAAGAAAGATAATTCTTTAGTAAACTCAAGACCTCCAGTTGGTGGTGGTAATTCTTTTGGACAAAGTCCATTTAATACACCAATGAACCCATTAGCTGCGAGATTTGCAAGTCTTGCTGCGTCACAAAAGAAAAATAATACCGATGATAGTAACAAGTAGGTGATATTGTGTTAGATGCAATTTTAAATTCAAATCCATTCATAACCTTGTTAGTTGGTGTCGTAATTGTTTTTATATTGATGTTTATATTTGTTAGACCAGACAAGAAGAAAAAATCTACTAAAGAATCATCAAAAAATAAAGACGAGGCTAAGGCTACAGAAAAGAAAGAAAAAGATGATGACTTGGTTAAAAAGACAATAGAAGAACCAGAGGCTCAAGTTGATGTTAGTAAAAGTGAAGAAATTAAGCCACCAAAAAAGAAAGTTAAAAAAGCTAAAACCAAGCCAGAAATTAACCAGGTATATCAGCGTACTGAAAAAAAACAACAGGTTGAAGAAAAAACTAGCGATGATGGAATTTCTGATGAGCTTTTAAGCAAGGCACAATTTGTAAACACTTCAAAATCAATATCAAAATTTGTTGGTTTTGCATCAAATAAAGATGAAAATATTGGTGAAGATGGTTTAGAGATTAATGAAGGCGTTATAGAAGAAATTTCAAAAAATTGTGATGATTGTAAGAGAATTGTTACTCATTTTGACCATTCAAGAAGGTTGTCAAAGATAATTAAAGACGACTCTTTTGACCAAATGTTTATGGAACACTTGACTGACCATTATTTAAACATTGATGTTGACAAACACTTAAGGAATATTGATGAAAAGATTTTTGAACGTGCGTCTACAATGCTTAGCAATAGTGATACCAAAGTTTTGGTAGAGAGTGATTCTTCGGATATTCCTGCTGAAAAAATTAAAAACGATAAAGATTTTATGAGGTCTTGGCTTGAAAACCGAAGATTGCAAGAACAGCAGGTTATGATGTCTTCTTCAAATAATGAAGAACAAATTGATGAAGCAAAAGAAAAAATGATAGTAAACGACTTAAAAATAACGGCTAAAAACTTGGTTGTGGCTAGTGCAATTATGCAAAGAAAGGGTATGAAACACAATAAAAAGTAACTTTTGTTGACTTGAAATATTGCATTATGCTAGAATTAGGCGTGGAGATTTTATTATGAATATATGGAAAGAATTTAATAAAGATAGAATTAAAAGTGATGACTTTGTTTGTTTTATTGAAATTGAACAAGGCGGAAAAAATAAATATGAACTTGATAAGGAAACATCGCTAATTATTCTTGATAGATGTTTGTTTACTGCAACATATTATCCTATGAATTATGGGTTTATCCCAAGAACGCTTAGCCCAGATAATGACCCATTAGACGTGTTTGTAATGTGCAGTCAGCCAATTGAAAAAATGAGTTTGGTTAGATGTTATCCAATAGGT
>CAZFPH010000184.1:0-1870 GCA_964520955.1 uncultured Lachnospiraceae bacterium | reverse complement strand
CATCAACTGCAACACCGTATTCGTCAACAAAAAGTGGACCATCACTAACCGTGAAGGTCTTTTTTGAATCCTCAAACTCTGCAAGATTTTTAGCATTAATTGCATTAACCAAATCTTTTTGAGCAGACGTTAGCACATATTTTTGCCCAGGGTTATTTCCAGGAGTATCATTTTTCTTATTCAACAAAACTACTGTAACCACAGTGGCAACAGCAACAACCAAAACACAAATAGAAATAATAAGTGCTTTTACTGAATTTTTAATTCTTTTCATAACGTACCTCATAAACAACTTTCGAGTATCTTTTGTAAGCTGATAATCTATCAATATTAGTATATCAAAACACCCTATTTTTTACAAACAAAATACCAATTTTTTAGGATTTTTCACGATATTTTTGCGATAGTTTTGATTTGTAAACCATTATAGTTATGTGACAATAATTAGTAAAAAATTTATTTTTAACATCACAAAAAGTTATTAACAACAAAACAATGTTAATATCATAACAAAAACCCCTCGCAAAAGCTTATTTTATGCAAAACCTTCAACTTATTAACAAAGTTATTAACAATTTGCCTAGTTATTAACAGAAAACTACAAAAATATAAATACAAAAAAATTAACAACACCAATTATTGGATAAATAACTTTTGCAAAAAACGAAAACGGCAAAATTCCAATAATCAAACACAGCAAAACTGCCAGAAAACTTCCCGAAACGCTAGACAACTTTTCTTTTTTTATCACTCTTTGCTTCACTCCAATCAAGCAAGTTAGCATTGTTGAAACAAGTGCAAAAATTAACCCAACACAAAACAAAATCTTTTGCCATATTGCCCTGTCGTCAAAAAAATCATACAACGGCATTGCAGATAAGCTAAGCCCCACATTCTTATTCAAAAAAACAGTAACAACCGCAACAAGAGCTGTTAGCAGTGCAGAAAATATCAACGAAAACACAATCCCCTGCTTCTTTGAAAAATGTATTCCAAATTCAGAGACCACAGGCTCAACCTCAACAATATTCATAAAAACGTAAATAAAGGAAAACGCAAGCGAAAGCAAAATTTTAGAAAAAGAAAAACTGCTCACAAAGTTAAAGTTTGCAAAATCTCCTGCAATATCACTGGTCACACAAGCAATAACAAATATCAAAATGCCAATTACCAAATAATTAAATTTGGATAATCCCTTTATCCCTAACACCAAAAGAATAAACACCGCAACAATACAGACAATATAAATAAATAAGTAGTTATGTTTTAATAAATTAATCAATGTTAATCTTAATCCTGAAAACATTGCTGAAGAAATCATTATGAGGTTAAATAATAAACAAAAATCCTTAATTGATTTTTTTGTTAAACTTGTATTTTTTACCAATTTTCCATTTAAATTTTGCATTTTAATTTCGTTTTGTTCAATATTCTTCTTTGGCAAAATCTTATAAACTAAAGCAAAAAACAAAATAAAAAATAATATTAAACCAAATATAAAATTAATTCCAAATCTTGCAAAAAAATCTTGTATCTCAACTCCTGTAATAAACCCAACACCAACAATTGAGCCAAGCATTGTCAGCATCAATTCTATCGTTTTGAAATTCGTTTTCCTGTAAGTCTTATCCTTTTTCATATTAAATTATATGAAGGATTTTTGAGCATTAAAACTCCAAATATGTCTGAGTTTTTAATCATATAAACACCCGCAATTAACTCAAACAATCAACTAAGCATTACAAACATTTTAACAAATGTACTTTAAAACTCATAGAAACTTAACTTACACTTTCCACCTTACACTTAAAATAAACACTCCTAATTTTTTACTCGATTACCTATCCCATACGCATTAATAAAAATTACC
>CAZFPH010000183.1:0-1878 GCA_964520955.1 uncultured Lachnospiraceae bacterium | reverse complement strand
AATGCAACAAAAACTGTTGAAACTGCAATTAGAATTACTTTTTTGATTGCGCTGCCTTGTGCAATTGGAATGTCAGTTTTGTCAGGCCCGATTTTAAATCTGGCATTTGGTGATACCGGTGCGGAGCTTTTGCTGAAAATTCTTGCATATGGTGTTTTGTTTGTGAGTTTGGTTATGGTGGCAAATGCAATTATTCAGGCAAAAGGTAAAGTTTGGATTCCAGTTATTAATATGTGCATTGGCGGAGTGGTAAAAGTAGTAGTAAACTACATTTTGGTAGGTAATATAAACATTAATATCAACGGTGCACCGGTAGGTACGGTTTTGTGTTATTTGACAACAGCTATTTTGGATCTTATCGCGATTAACAAGTACTTTACTCCCAAATATGGAAGTTCGTTTTTTGTTAAAACCATAATTTCGGCAGTTATTATGGGAGTATGTGCTAGATTTTTGTACAACTTTATGATTAATGTTACATCTTCAAATACAATTTCTTTAGCAATTTCTGTTATTGTTGCTGCATGTGTATACTTTTTGTTTGTCATTGTTTTTAGAGCAGTAAACAAGCAGGATATTGAGGCTATGCCATACGGCGATAAGCTTGCTAAAATGCTGAAAAAGTTTATTTAGTAGCGCGAAAATGCCAAATTGTACCAATTAAACGCAATATAAAGTTGCAAAAATGATAAAAATTCAAAAAAAAATGGAAAAATTTAAAAAAACCCTTGAATATTGCAGAAAAATTGTTTATAATAGTTGTTGTAGTGTTCGATAGAAAGGCATTGCCTTTTATATATTCCAATTTGTAAAATAAAAAATAGGAGGTGTTTGTTGATGAACAAGACAGAACTTATTGCCGCTATGGCTGAAAAAGCTGAGCTTTCTAAGAAAGACGCTGAAAAAGCTTTGGCTGCTTTCATCGAAAGTGTTGAAGGTGCATTAGCAAAGAATGACAAAGTACAGTTGGTTGGCTTTGGTACATTTGAAGTTAAGACAAGAGCTGCTAGAAAGGGTAGAAATCCTCGTACAAAACAGGAAATCACTATCCCGGCTTCAAAAGCTCCAGCTTTCAAAGCAGGTAAGGCATTTAAAGATGCTATAAAATAATAGTGCCCAAAGAGACAGTTCGATTTTTTTCGGACTGTCTTTTTTGTGTAAATATTGGAGGATACAATGAGAGTAGATAAGTTTTTAAAAGTTTCCAGGCTTATTAAAAGAAGAACTGTTGCAAACGAGGCATGCGACAAAGGGAGAGTTATGCTCAACGACAAAGTAGTTAAAGCATCGGCTGATGTCAAGATTGGCGACATTCTTGCTATTTCATTAGGTGAGAAAACAATTAAAGTTGAAATTCTCAAGGTAGATGACAAGCATGTCACAAAGGATGATGCACCTCTTATGTATCGCCAGTTCGATTAAAGTAATAAATGATTCTTTTGCTAAATACAATTTATAAAAAAGTAAAGGAGTCAATTATATGGAAGAAAAGAAAAATTTAAGAAATGAGACGGTTCATAATATTATAATTGAGAGCAGGAGCAGAATGAGCATTTCAGGTGTTGAAGATGTTGAAAGTTTCAACGAAG
This sequence comes from uncultured Lachnospiraceae bacterium, assembly GCA_964520955.1. Lineage (GTDB taxonomy): Bacteria > Bacillota > Clostridia > Christensenellales > UBA1242 > RGIG1681. The sequence continues at coordinate 289 of CAZFPH010000183.1, read as the reverse complement.
ACAAGATTGTGTTAGTCACACAGATGGGAGTTCTTTCTGTAGAGGGCAGTAACCTACACATAAATAAACTTAGTGTTGATAGCGGTGAAATGCTGATTGATGGGACAATTGATGGAATTGTTTATCTTGGTGATGACGATTATGGACATAAACCCGGCTTTTTTGCGCGACTTTTTCAGTAGCATGAGGTTACAGCGATGAAAAAATCGATTGCAAGCGAATTAAACATGATGCTGGTATGCGGCGCACTCGGAATTGTTTTTGGCCTGATTTTTGATGTCTTTAAGGC
>CAZFPH010000182.1:0-1930 GCA_964520955.1 uncultured Lachnospiraceae bacterium | reverse complement strand
CGAAGGTATATGAAATTAAAATTTTAGTACCTGCAGGTACTATAATAAGTGTTGGACTTGTAGCTCCAATAGTATTAAAAACCAAAACGGTTCTGGATGGACAAGCTGAACAAATTTTATTGCCTAAAGATTGGCCTATTAATTGGATTGTTGGTTTTAGAAGGGTTACTAGTAGGCAATTGCAAAAATTGCCAGAGTTTACTAGCGTACAATCAGAAAACATATTAAAACAAATTTGTTGTGTGAATAAAAAAGATTTATATAATAAAATATGTCCCATATGTGGATGCGAGAATGTTGAAGTTTTATCTGATGAAGAGCAGTTTGATATAATTGGATGTAAAGGCAACACATACATAATGAGATATCATTGCAAAAATGTTAATTGTGAATATTTTTGGTAAATGAATTTTAGACAAAATCAATTTGTTTTGAATTAAAGGAGAAATCATCTTGTTAAAAATACTCGGTAATGATATCCGAACAAAATTCAATCATTTACAAAGTGAGCATAATTTGGATGGTATTATAGAATATTTATCCTCTATCCTATCGACTAACGATGCAGATAATTTGTTAGCCGGATTTTGTTATTGGAACATTTCGGACAGTTATGCTATGCAACGCAAGTCTGAGGAGCAATATGCTAACCATATTAATTTTTGCAAAATGTTAGATACTATGGACTCGAAATATAAATTTTGGTCTGTTTGCGATGCTACCCAACGTTTCACTCTCGAGCTTGGAGGCTATGGCGATTTTTGGTGGGAGCTTTATGAGAAAGCTGTTGACCAAAATCCCGAAACAGCAGATATTGAACGCATTGTTTTTGATACCCACGTATCAGCAATATCAATAAATCCAAAGGTCGAAACACCGAAATCCCGATTATATTTAGCAAAGGATAACTTTGAGCAGTTTGTTAAGGACGCGGCAAATCCTGAAAACGAAGCGTTTTATAAACTTGTATACTCTTCTCTTATGTTAAAAGGCTTTGGCGATGAAGAATATGATATTCTGGATCTTTGTCAGCAGGTTATGCCGTTTTTAAAAGAAAAGTCACCTGATAACGAATTTGCTGTTGGTGAATGGGAACGTTTAAATAGTCCTCGTTCAAAACAAAACATGGCACAGGTTGGTATAAACCGTGCAATAAATTCTTTTATTGATGTAGGTAAAAAGGCTAAGGCAAAAGAATTATACAACGAAGCGTTAAACAATGGATTAACTAACAATACATATATCGAAAAAAGGTTATAGGGTGATAAATATTAAATATCTAAAATTAAATTCAAATAGTTCGAATTTGCATAAGCAAGATTTTGAAAAACTTGTTCTTTTGTATGGTGCTGAGCTTGATAGCCGCCAAAAGAGAAACAATGGAAGAAATTGGTGTTGAGCCAAAAAACATCAAGCAACTCACCTGTATCGCCTATGTTCCGGCAGAAGTTATTGCGGAAAGCAGACGGCAACATTGGGACAAAAACACTTATGTAATTCCTGAGTATTCTTTTGCCTTTGAGTGTGATTCAGAGCCTACACTTTCAAATGAACATACTGAATATAAATGGCTTACATATGATGAGGCAAGAAAGCTATTAAAATGGGATTCCAACAAGGTTGCTATGTATGAAATCGACTCAATAATAAAAGGAAAATTATAATGAAACGAATTCTTATAATCGGCAATGCAGGTAGCGGTAAAACCACTTTTGCTAAAGCACTTGCCCAAAAAACAAATTTGCCGCTTATTCATTTAGACAAATTATTTTGGTGCGGCGAATGGGAACATCTGTCTCGAGATGAATTTGACGCTGTTTTACAAGTTGAATTAGAAAAAAACGAGTGGATAATTGACGGTAATTTTGGCAGAACTATACCTCACAGGTTAAAATACTGCGATACTGTTTTTTATTTCGATTTACCCACA
>CAZFPH010000181.1:0-1935 GCA_964520955.1 uncultured Lachnospiraceae bacterium | reverse complement strand
GGTTAGAAAGTGGTTTGAATAAAAGGAGAAAATTATGAATGGGTCAATGATGTTAATGCCAGTTTGGGCAATACTAACAATTGTTTTAGTGGTTGTAGTTGCAATACTAATTGCAATTTTAGTTTTAGTTCCAATAAATGTATGGTTTAGAGCGTTGGCGTCTGGTGCGCACGTTTCAATGCTTAGACTTATTGGAATGAAAATGAGAAAAGTAGATTTTAAAAAGATTGTAGATATTTATATAGTCTCTCAAAAGGCTGGGTTGTTTATTCCTGTTGTGGAATTGGAAACTCATTTAATGGCTGGCGGAGATATTGAAAAAGTGGTAGATGCTTTAATTGCTGCACACAGCGCAAAGTTAGATTTAACTTTAGAACAAGCAAAAGCAATTGATTTGGCTGGCAGAGATGTTGTTGAGGCAGTTAAAACTAGTGTTACACCAAGGGTTGTTAAAACAAATTGGATTGAAGCAATTGCAAAAAACGGAATTCAAGTTAAAGCAATTGCACAAGTAACTTTAAAGGCAAAATTAGATCGTCAAATTGGAACTGCAGATACAGATACAATTTTAGCGCGCGTTGGCGAAGGCATTGTAACTGCAATAGGTCAAGCAAACACTCATACCGATATTGTTGCAAATCCTTCAATTATTTCAAAAACAATATTAGCAGATCATTTAGACAAAAATACTGCTTATGAAATTTTGTCTATTGATATTTGCGATGTGGATATTGGCGGAAACATTGGTGCAAAACTTAAAATTGAAGATGCGGAAAGCAAAAAGAAAATTGCTCAAGCAGCAGCAGAAGAAAGAAAGGCTCAAGCTGTTGCTTTAGAGCAAGAAATGAAAGCAAAAACTCAAGAGATGAAAGCAATTGTACTTGCTGCAGAAAGTGAAGTTCATAAAGCTATGGCAACTGCTATGAAAAACGGAAAATTTGGAGTTATGGACTACTACAAACTTCAAAATCTTACAGCAGATACTAAAATGAGAAATTCAATTAGTGGAGCAAAAGAAGAAAAACCAAGCGATAATGGAAGACCTAATCACGAAGGAATGTAAAATAAAGGAGCAAAATGTCTAACTTTGAAATTGTTTTAATATGTTTAGCCAGTGCAATTCCAATTGTTACATTTTTGTTCGTCTTTGTTAAATTCAAAAAGAAAGAAAAAAAAGAACCAGCTCAAACAAAAACCTATGAAGAAATAAAAAAAGAAGAGCAAAACAACTCTAGTGAGCAGGTTGTTGAAGAAAAGAAAGTTGAAGAGAAAAAATTCATACCTGATGCGAACAACGATTTTACACCTGATGATTTTAAAGCATATCTTAATCATAAACAAAAAAACATATCAAAACCATCACGTGTGGACTTGCCAAAAGATTTTGTGGATACAACTTTGCCGTATAGTCCTCGTCGCAGAAGAAAAGTGGAAGAAAAACCTAAAACGGTGGCGGAAGAAATTCGCTCTCTTAGCCCCGAACTTAAAGCGCTCATAATTGCTGGAGTGTTGGATAAAAAGAATTTTGATTGTGACTAACAAGAAACTACATTTTTAAGCGTTGCGAAGAAAATTAGTTTTAACAAAACATATTTTCGTTAGAAAATTGTTTTATAACTAAGGAGAAATAATGGGAATTATACAAAAGTTTTTTCAAAGCAAAAAAATTGTTGAGAATTTTATAAAAGTAAACGGAATGGAAGAAGCGGTTAAAAAATATGGCATTAACAAACTAGTTATGTATAAGATATTAGTACCGTATGAAGATACTAATTTCTATTGCGATTACAACTTTTCCGCTAAGGCTAGATTATTTGATGCGAATGGTAAAGTTGTATGTGATATTTACAGAAAAGTTAAAAAAGATGATTTTAATTATTGTATAAAGGAAAAAGGAATTGACTAAATCAATTTCTTTTTTTATGTGCAAAAATT
>CAZFPH010000180.1:0-1943 GCA_964520955.1 uncultured Lachnospiraceae bacterium | reverse complement strand
GATAAAACAAAATATGGTTCAAGAAGGGCAATGAAGTTGCCACAAATTATTCCAAATGTTCCAGGTCAAAAAATGGAAACAGAAGAAAAAGTTGAAATTGCAAAATCAGTTGCTGATGCACTTGATAAAAATTATGCCCAAAAGAAAGCAGAAGTAACATACAAAGAAGGTATTGAAGAAAATTTAATGATTCAATATGATTCTTCTGAATTGATTGTCATAACAAAAATGAAAAAACTTACTGCATATATTATTACTGTCACAACAAAGTCGCCACAAAAGTTTAGGTTTACATTTGTGAATCGTATGCATAACTATTGTTTGGATATAATAGAGAATATGTTTAGAGCAAACTCACTTAGAAAAAGTGATACAAAAAACAAGTTAAAGCGAAAAGAATATCAGCACGAAGCATATGTTTTGCTTAGGCTTTTATCTTATATTTCGTTTTTGGCTTATGAGAATGCTTGCATACTTAAAAAACAATATGAACAAATTTCATTGCAAATTTCAGACTGCACAAACTTGCTTGTTGCTTGGACTAAAAGTGATGATAAATAATCTATTTGTCAAATTTAAATTTATATGCTAAAATTATTTCAGCTAAAACTACTGTTTTATGCCAAGGCAAGATTGTCTATAATTGTTTGTTGACTGTGGTTGCGCTCGCCGGGTAATGATAATAACAATGTTAGTAATGTCAATGAAGGTAATGTTAACGCTAATGAAAATGAATACTACAACGCAATCATCGGTTTTTGCCCAGATTTGCCTTAAAATGTGAGATGCTGATTTCAAGTGAGTCAGTGAGTGCGATAGGCAAAGGAATCTTGTCTTTTGTGTTTTACACATAAATATAGTCACCAAGACAGTGTTGGACGCTTTTTTTCAACGCTAAACTCAAACAATAGTTTGGGCTGGTGATTTTTTTATTGGAGAAAATTATGAAGGAACGAAATTTGATAGTTTATTCGTTTGAAGATGCTTTTAGTTTTTCCTCACTTTTAGATGCTCATAGAAAATGCAGGTCTTGCAAAAGTCACAAAAGAGAAGTTATTGATTTTGAAATAAATCTCGATAGAAATCTTTTGAGATTATCGAATGATTTACTTTCCGGAAAATATAGAATTTCGCATTATAGAAACTTTGTTATTTATGAACCAAAGAAACGCAACATTGAATCTTTGAGTTATAAGCACAGGTTGGTTCAATTTGTTTTGTGTAAAAAGATTTTGGAGCCTGTTTTTGAAAGACATTTAATTGAAACAAATTGTGCGTGCAGATGTTCCAAAGGAACTGATTATGCTAGAAAACTAATTAAATTATATTTGCATAAGGTTTCAAAAAAACATAAAAATAAAGCCTATTTTTTAAAATGTGATGTTAGAAAGTATTTCGCAAGCATAAACCATGAAATTTTAATAGAAAAACTAAAAAAATTGAATTTTGAGAAAAATGTCTTTGAACTTTTGACACATATAATAAATAGCCACAACGAATCTAGTGGTATTGGTATTCCAATAGGAAATCAGACCAGTCAGTGGTTTGCTTTGTTTTATATTGATGAGATTGATAGAATAATTAAAGAGAAGTTTAGATGCAAATATTATGTTAGATATATGGATGACCTTGTTATTATTGATAGCGACTTAGAAAAGTTAAAAAAATTAAAGCAAGCTATTATTGAGAGAGGCGAAAAACTAAAATTATCTTTTAATAAAAAGACTCAAATTTGTTCGCTATCGCAAGGTGTTGGATTCATTGGTCATCTTTACAAGGTTGACAAAAACGGAAAAATATATAAAAAGATGAAACAATCATCAAAAATAAGGATAAAAACAGCATTGAAAAGGATTTCGTTTTTAATGGATAAAAAACTAGTTGATGAAAGTTATCTTAAAGATAGATTAGTATGCTATAAAAGTTATTATTCTAACTATTAT
>CAZFPH010000179.1:0-1946 GCA_964520955.1 uncultured Lachnospiraceae bacterium | reverse complement strand
ATGCACTATAGTTATATTTTTAAAACAACCAAACAACAAGCAATGGCAAAAAGAAAAGAAATTCTAATTGCAAGAAATAAAGATAGGTCAAATGGCATATCTGATGGCAACGGAATAACGATATTCTTAAATCAAAATCATTTAGAAAACTTACATAAATTAAATCCAGATATCTATTGGAGAAAATACAATCATATTTCAGCTTGGATTTCAGAAAAAGTCTTTAATAACCCAAAAGATAATATTTATAAATATATTGGCGTTGTTTCAAAAAAAGACTTATCAGAACTTAAATCTGATTGCGAAAAAATTATTGAACATTGCATTACTCCAGATGGGCAGATATATATTGATGAAGAATACTGCAAAAAGATTTTCCCTTGCATAAATGGTTCTTTTATGGGAAGCACTTTATATGATGGATGGTTTATAAATGACATAAAAAATGCAATGGATGATATTGACAGATTACTTTCTTCCTTAAAAAATCCAAATGTTAGATTTATATTCTATATGGATTTTTAAAGTGCAAAACTGCTCTACCAAAAATGGTAGAGCAGTTGAAAACAAAAATATTCAATTAAAGCGTTGCAGTCATTTTGCAGTCAGAACGCATTTTCAAATTGAGAAAACGCCTTATTTCAAGGGTTTTGACGATTTCTGGTCTTATTCCCACTCGCCCTGTTATATAGGTCTGCAAACTGCGTAAAATAGCGGTTTGCGGGCGGTTTTCTACTAAATGTAGTCAAAATTGTGGTCAAAAATTATATTAAAGATTATAACACACTACAAAAAGATATGCAAGCAAATTTTAATTTGTTTGCACAACTCAAACGAGGGCGGGTTTACTCGCCCCAAAAGTGCGAAGCACTATTTTTTCAGTATGGCGGGGTTTACCTCGTCTGCTGAAAAAATCTTCTCCTTGCTCGTACCCCATACAAAACGCACTTGTTAGGTTTCCCCTTGAAAGAGTTAAGGGGAAACCTTGCAACACTAAAATATATACTACTACCTTTTATTTGGAAGGGGTTTTGATACCATACGTCTATACTTACTACTACATTACATAAAATAAATAATCACTCTGCACACTCTATAAAATACTGTATTTATGCAGATATAAATTTACATAAAATTTATCATGTAGAAAGGGCGGGGTCACGGGTGTAGTGAAACATCAGCCGTGACCCCGCCCTTTCTACGAACTGCATTATACAGTAGTTTTAAGGGGTGCAGAGTGTAACAATATTATTTTTATGTGTTCTTTTATAGTTGGAACATCATTGTTACATAACAAAAGAACACCCTTTAATTTGTAAATAATGAAACTGTCTGCGTGTAGCCGTCCCAGTCAACAGTTACATTGAAACTATCTGAAACTGCTCTGACAGGAACCATCGTACGCCCATCTACTAACATCGGGCTAACGTCCATTTGCGTACTTTGTCCGTTCTTTATCAAAGTATTATTGCCTATCTGCATTTGAATAGTAACATCTTTATTTTTTGCTGTGATTGTCTGTGTATCTCCGTTCCACTCAACATCAGCTCCCAACGCTTCAAAAATTGCTCTCATTGGAACAAGAGTACGTCCGTTTTGAATAATCGGTAATACATCAAATTCTAATCTTGCATTGTCAAGTTTTACTTTAATTCCACTATCATCAAATATTACAAAGCCGTATGTAGCAGGAGTTCCAGAATATCTAATTCTTGTTACCCCATTATCATCTAACCCATTAACACTTAAATAATTACCAACACCATTGTCGTTATAAACAACATTAAATTTATCATCAATAATTTTATTACCTGAACGGTGGTATTTATAACCCATATAAAAATCATTAGAGATACTATTGTAAGTTTTCAATGTTGTTGGCTCAATATTTATGTCATTATCCCTATCTCTTCTTAACACAGCATATTTACCACCCTTTGAAGCAT
>CAZFPH010000178.1:0-1948 GCA_964520955.1 uncultured Lachnospiraceae bacterium | reverse complement strand
ATTTGAAGATTGTCATAGCATTGAAGAGGTGATTATATTAGATGGTGTGAAGGCAATTGGTAATAGAGCTTTCGCCGGATGTATTAATTTAAAAAAAGTGAAAATGAAAGATAGTGTTACTAAAATTGGTAAAGAGGCTTTTAGTGGATGCGAGAAACTAACAGATATAAGTCTCAGCTCCAATATTTCATGTATATATGAGCGAACCTTCTATGGTTGCAGAATTCTCCCTGAAGTTAAAATACCTGAAAGTGTTGAAATGATTTGTGAGGGTGCGTTCTTGTTTTGTGAATTGCTAAAAGAATTTAGCATTCATTCGAAAGTATGCTTTGTTGCTCCAAATAGTTTTAGTAGATCATACATAAAAAACTTTCATATAGACAAATCAAACGAAAGAATTGAGTTTGAGTCAAACACTTTTCTTATTGATAAGGTGGATAAAGCCTTGTTAATGACATTAGGAGATAAGCATCAAACATGTATACAAATTCCAGACTATATAGAAACTGTTTGTAGAGATTCGTTTAGTTGGGATGATGAAATTCAAAAAGTAACAATGCCAAAAAGCTTGAAGAAAATAGATGATCAAGCATTTGCCTTTTGTAATAATAAGGTTGGATTAATCTGTGATTTCAGAAATTGTAATAACTATTATAATATAGAGCATGACGCATTTTACAACAGTAACGAAGATGTAATTTTTATTTGTACAGAAAATAGCGTTGCATATAAGTACGCTTGTGAATATGGCATAAAAACAATAAGCGAATATCCTACAGATGACCTTATAGAAAAGCTTAAAGAAATACAGAAAAATTACCCTGATGGTCAATGGAGCGTTGTAAACTCAGATATAACTGGGCACTATACCAGCGAAAAATATTTACTTGAACAGTTGGAAAAATATCCGCAAAATTTAATTTTGTCTGATGCTTATAAAAAACTAAAAAGTGAAAACAAGTCATAATGTTTTAGATTTGTATGCGATAAATAAGAACTTTGTTGAATTACTTTAATATAAGTAATTTGCAGAGTTCTTAATTTTTAGGAGGATTTCGGTATGAGTAATAAAAAAACAATCTTGAGTGATAGCGGAGTAACCTACAATCGTAAAGCAACCGCTTTTTTTGCAACGGATGTATTAGAATTAAAGAATGGTCTTGAAGTGTTTATAAAAGAAGATAATGGAAATATAACATCTACAATTCTTGATAGTGAGATATGTAAAAGTGAAGGTCTTTTAAAAAATGGCATCAAATATTATTTTGCATTACAGACCAGAGACTTTAAACCATATATTGTCGACTTTATAAATACAGAGAACGAGTTTATTGAAAGGGTAGGTGAGACTGAAACTTTTCGCAAACTATTTCCTGAATATATGTATGCAGATAGAATTGCGGACAATGGATATAAAGTGAAGATTAGTGTTGTAGCAAAAGTAAAAGAAATAAAAACTAAGAATAAATATCCAGAGCTTACGATATACAATGGGGAATTTGAATATAAGAATTGTTTCTATATGAGCGAACAGGAATTGCCACAGATAGAGCATGAGTATATTATGGATTGTTTGTTGAACAAAACAGGCATATATGTGTATTCCATATGTGATCTTGAAAATACTAAAGTTAGAATGAACGAATCAGAGTTTACAGAAGTTGAGGGAACGGTCAAATTTATAAATTTGCCGGAACCAAATGATGATAGAGGTAAAATTACAGCAAGGATTGATAGAAATAAAATGAAGTCGGAAACTGTTTTATCCGATGAAAAGAAATATACTTTTTTCTGTTATGACGATGATGAATGCATTGTTCACCATTTTGAGTTGCCATCGAAAAAGAACAATGATATTATACACGATAATTCATTAATTAGTGCTTATGACAGTATGTTTGCACTGCAATGTTTTGAAAGAGAAAAGGAAGCAGCTACCCTAATTGAA
>CAZFPH010000177.1:0-1953 GCA_964520955.1 uncultured Lachnospiraceae bacterium | reverse complement strand
TGGAAAGAGCCAATACACACTTTTTGTGGCAGAAATTGTGTCGCTAACCAATGAAATTCTTTACAATAAGTATTTGCTTGAAAAAACCGACAATCCTCGTGAAAAAATGAAATTGCTTTCTGACTTTTTGGGGTTGTTTGAACTTAATGTTTACGATTCATCGATGCTTGCGGAATTTGAACTTTTTGCACACGATAATTTGCAAAATGGCGTATCTTTAACACCAACAGATTATAACACTAAGTACATTGGGCTTTGCAAAAAGTATTTTGGAGATTTTATACATTACAACAAAGGCTTTGAATTTAACTGGAGTAGAAAATCACACATTTACAGAGATTATTACTTGTATAAATACTCACTTGGACTTGTTTGTGCGTGCTATGTTGCAAATAACATATTAAATGACAAGACAGGCGAGTATGTAAAAAAATATAAAGAATTTTTAAAACTTGGCGGTTCGCTTCCTCCAATTGAGTCATTAAAAGTTGCGGAAATTGACGTTTACAGCTCAAAACTTTACGATGAGGCGTTTGCAATGTTTGAGGATTATTTGAAAAATTTAGAAAAACTTGAAAAAAATATTTAAAAATACAGAAAAATAAGACTACATTTTTGTAGTTTTATTTTTTTTATTACAAAATGTGTTTGGATAATTTGACCAAAACTAGTAAAATAACTATAATGAAAGTGTATTAGTATGTATTCAGGGGGAATATATGAGTAAATTTGTTGTAATAACTGGCGGTGTTATTAATAATTTAGGCAAAGGCACAACTGCAGGTAGTCTTGGCAGACTTCTCAAAAACAGGGGTGTTAAAGTTACTATGCAAAAATTTGACACATACTTAAACGTTGACCCTGGAACAATGAGTCCTTATCAGCACGGCGAAGTGTATGTTACTGATGATGGTGCTGAAACCGACCTTGATATCGGTCACTACGAAAGATTTTTGGATATGAACTTAACCAGAAACAGCAATATAACAGGTGGTAGAATTTATTCATCAGTTATCAATAAAGAGAGAATGGGTAAATATGTTGGTTCAACTGTTCAAGTTGTTCCAAATGTAACAAATGAGGTTAAAGACTGCATTAAAGCAGTTGCTTCTCAAAACTTTGATGTTGTTATTGTTGAAATTGGTGGAACAGTTCACGATTATGAATCTGGTGTGTATCTTCAGGGCGTAAGGCAACTTATTTCTGAAGTTGGTCAAGAAAATGTGTTTATTTTGCACGTAGACTTGCTTCCTTATATTGAGGCAACCGGCGAAACAAAAATCGAAACTGTTCAAAACTCAATTCAAAAGCTCAATAGCTATGGCTTGATGCCTGATGCTGTGGTTTGCAGAACAACAAAGGACGCTGTTTTGAATGAAGAAACAAGAAAGAGAATTGCAAGACGTTGCTTTATTACAGACGAAAAGTATGTAATTCAAAACAAAGACGTTGACACAATTTATGAAATACCAATCAATCTTCAAAAAGAGGGTCTTGATGATATAATTTTGGATAAGTTTAAAATTAATGTTCCAAAAGCAGACCTTAACTCTTGGAGCTTTATGGTTGATAGTTTTAAAGGCGAGTATCCACAAGTTAGGATTTGTATTGTTGGAAAATATACAAAAGTTCCTGACGCATATCTTTCAATTGAAGAGGCATTGAGACACGCTTGCACATACAATCACGTTAAGGCAAAGATTGATATTATTGATGCTGAAGACATTGAAGAAGTTGGTGCAGACAAGTTCCTTAAAGGTGCTAAAGCTATTATTGTTCCTCCAGGTTGGGGAAGCAGGGGCTTTAATGGAATGCTTCAAACTGTTAAGTATGCAAGAGAAAACAAGATTCCATATCTTGGAATTGGTATGGGTATGCAACTTGCGGCAATTGAGTTTGCTAGAAATGTTTTAATGCTTTCAACTGCAAACACAACAGAAATCGACCCAGAAA
>CAZFPH010000176.1:0-1989 GCA_964520955.1 uncultured Lachnospiraceae bacterium | reverse complement strand
GTTGGAAACACTGGAGTAATCCGCAAAAAACTTGGGATGACAGTTCAACTTAACACTGACGCCGAAAAATTCCAAGCAATCAACCAAGGAAAAGTTGAAGCTAACGACGATAAAGAAATCCATCAAAAAATTCAGCTTATGACTGTTAAAAAGACAACAGGAGCAAGGGAAGATAATTCTAGCGTTATTGTTGCAAAGCCAAAGCCTGAAGAAGAACCAAAAGACGATGAACTTTTGAAAAATATGATGGTTAATAAAATCAAGATTGAAAAAAGAGATTCAAAATAAAATAAAAACTATAACCAAATCGGTTATAGTTTTTTTGTGCCTAAATTATTGATTTAAATTTTCAAAAATTTCTTTTGCTCTGCAATATAATTCACGGCTTCTTTCAAGAGTTCTGTCAGAACACTTGTGTTCTTTGTAGGCTCTTTCACATTTAGCAAGTCGTCTTTCAATTTCTTCAAAACTTGCTTTTTGAACTTCGAAGTCGTCTTCAATGGCGTTGCCAACGTTGTTAATGCCCATATCTGTTGGAGAATTGTAGATTTTTTTGCCGTATATGCGTTTTAAGATATTTGATAGGATAGGGAAGCTTTGAATATCACGATTGTAGTTTACAGCGGTTTTTCCTGTTTCGTTTTGATAGAATGGGTCAACCATATTTTTGTCACATAGGTCAGCTGTTGCCATTTCATAGGCGACGTTTACAAGGTGGTCAAGTGACAAGTTCCAAGCGGGGAAGGTTTCGTATTTTGCGTAGCCAGAGGTTATGCCTTTAATTTTATCATTGTAAAGCTGGCTTAGGCAGGTTTCAAGTTTGCCACTATTTGCACCCGGTGCTGAAACAAGCACAATTTTTTTGTGCGTTTCAATGTGGTCGTTTCTTCCAAAACCTTTATCGCTTGCAATGTACTCAAGGTCGTTAGGGTAGTTTTCGATAAAGTATGAGCGGTAAACTTTAACTCCTTTCTTGCCACATTTTTTAGTGAAATTGCGGATTTCTTCAACATCTTCGTAGAAGTTTACCATAATGCCAGAAACCTCAATGCCCTCGTCACGCATAATGTCGGTAAGTCTAATAATTTCATCGGCGTAGGTGAGGTTGTTGTCGCTTCTAACTTTTTTGGTGATGATATCTCTTCCGTTAATGCAAAAAATGATTTCCATATCGTCTTTGATTTCTCTAAAGATTTGCATTTTTACATTTGGGTCAAAGCCAGGGAGAACTCTTGCTGCGTGGTAGTCATCAAAAAGCTTACCACCAATTTCGATGTAAAGCTTTTCATATTTATCAATTCTTTTGTAGATACATTCCTTTTGTAAACTTTTGTACTTTTCATTATTGAATGGGGTGCTCATATAAATTCTCCTATTGTTAAATTAAAAAATAAAAAGGGGAGCTAAAAGACTTAAGCTCCGCTTAATTGAAATTACTTATTAGATAATTCTTGTTTTTTTCTATATGTTTCTCTGCCACGGATTGTGTGGTCAAGAGTTTTCTTTCTAATTCTAAGACTTTCTGGTGTTACTTCCAAGAGTTCATCATCTCCTAAAAATTCTAAACTTTCCTCGAGTGTTAGAGGTTTGATTGGTGTAAGTCTGAGTGCTTCATCTGATGCACTTGAACGAATGTTTGTAAGTTGTTTTTTCTTGCAGACATTAACAACAATGTCTTCTGCTTTTGGGTTAATACCAACAACCATACCGCCGTAAACTTTAACGCCTGGTCCAATTAAGAGTCTTCCACGTTCTTGAGTGTTAAATAGACCATAAACGATAGACTCGCCAGTTTCATAAGCAATAAGTGCACCAAAGTTACGAGTGCTAATGTGGCCTTTAAATGGCTCATAAGCAGCAAATGTTGAGCTCATAATGCCTTCGCCATTGGTTTCGGTTAAAAATTGTGTTTTGTAGCCAAATAATCCACGAGAAGGAATTCTGAATTCAAGGCGAATACGGCTTCCTTTTGGTGACATATTTTGAAGT
>CAZFPH010000175.1:0-2015 GCA_964520955.1 uncultured Lachnospiraceae bacterium | reverse complement strand
CCGCAGTTAAAAAAGTAATTGAAAGTGGAAGAGAACCAACAGTAAAGTTGGTTGCGTTTTTTGTTTGACAATATATTAATAAAAAGTTATATTTTTATTATAATCGAGGAGGAAAATATGAAAAAATTAAGCAAGATATTATTATCTATTTGTATGGCATTTATTGTTTCATTCTCATTTATTGCTTGTGCACCAAATGACGATAATAACAATGGTGATGGAGGCAATGGAGGAAGTAGCACTTACACACCACCAACAGGTGTTGATATGACATCTATGACAGACTACACAAAATGGTTACTTGATAATCCTGATTTGAATTCATCTTACATTGGAACAATTTACGAAAAGGAAGGTACCACAACAAAGACAACATTAATTAAGTATCAATACAAAAACAATACTCAGTGTATTGCGGTTTACAGTTCTTCAAATACATTAGAATCTTACTATGAAATTGAAGAGATAACTTCAACAAGCTGTATTATTAAATCTTATGATATATCAACACTCACATACACTGAGACTGTAGAAACAAATAGTGAAGCACAAAAACGTCGTGCTAATCTTTTTTGTGCTGATGCTGTTGTAATGCTTCCATATCAAACTGAAATTAATCAAGGCTTTGAAATTGGAACAGACATAACAACACTACCAGGATATAGTGGTTATACAGTTAATGAAACAGTTACTAATCCTGCTACTGGTGAGTATGATTTAAGTAGAATACTTAGTGTGACTCAGTCTGGTGTTTCATCAACAATATCATACACTAGTAAAATAATTAGAAACAGAACACAATCTTTTAGATTAGAATATTCAGCACTAAAGTTTATGGAATTGTCTTATGATTACAAAGATGTAACAATTAATTTTGACAAAACATTATATACAAAAGTTTCTTAAAAATGCACCCAATATTTGGGTGTTTTTTATTGTCTGTTTTGTAAAAATGAACAATATATAATGCTTGAAAAATTCAAAATTTGAGCCGTAAAAATTAATTAAAATTTTTTAAAAAAACCTCTTGACACGAAGCCGTGTGTATAGTATACTAGATGCGTTACTGTGTGGATTGGGATAGTTATGCCCTTTTGGGACATCTCAATATCATATCTAACTAGATGAGGAAAGTGCAGGGGCGATTGCTTTTGTAACTCCTAAAACTTAGAAATGAACCACAATATAATGGGTTGATGCTAGAGGTTACTTTGTTTAGCCCAAGAAAGATAACTCTAGCGGACAATAGTCTTAGCAAAGATTAAGGCGACGGATAACTCTTACCAGCCAAACTGATAAGTAACACAGGGTGAGAGCAGTTCGGTAAATCTAACTTGGAGGAAAATAATGGCAGTACAAAAAATGAGAATTAAATTAAAGGCATATGACCACAATCTTGTTGACCAATCTGCAGCAAGAATTGTTGAAACAGTTAAGAAATCTGGTGCTAAATATTCTGGCCCAATTCCTATGCCAACAGAAAAAGAAGTTGTAACAATACTTCGTGCAGTTCACAAATACAAAGATGCTCGTGAACAATTTGAAATGAGAACATATAAAAGATTGATTGATATCTACAATCCATCTGCTAAAGTTGTTGATTCACTTATGAAAATCGAACTCCCAGCAGGCGTTGATATCAAAATTAAATTATAAGGAACAGGAGGAGATATTAGACTATGAAAAATGCTATACTTGGTAAAAAGATCGGTATGTCACAGATTTTCACTGACGCTGGTGTCGTTATTCCTGTGACTGTTGTTGAAGCAGGTCCTTGCTATGTATCACAAATTAAGACAGATGCTGTAGATGGCTATAATGCAGTTCAACTTGCTTTTATGGATACAAAAGAACAAAGACTTACTAAAGCTGAAGCTGGCCACTTAAAGAAGGCTAATGTTACAGCAAAAAAATATTTAAAAGAATTCAAGATTTCAGCTGAAGGATTAAACCTTGGCTCAGAAATTAAATGTGACATTTTCACGGCTGGTGAAAAAGTTGACGTTTCAGGTTAC
>CAZFPH010000174.1:0-2031 GCA_964520955.1 uncultured Lachnospiraceae bacterium | reverse complement strand
AAAGGACGAGAGAGATAATAAAAAGACGTAATGAGCACATTGCAAAAAATTTGGCTATAGCAAAAGAAAGGAATGCTGGCTTTGAAAAAAATACGCTGGCATACATTTTGGCAGAAAACAAAAAACATCTGTTGCAGGAAAAAAGGGCAAGAGTGTTTGCCACAAATGGCGGAAACAAAACACTCAAAGAACTTGAAAATAAAATACTTGAAAACGAAAGGAGAGTAAAATGAGTTTTAACCGTGAAAGTGTGGACGCAATTAGCAAAATTTTGTCGATGAGTGAAGAAGAAGTTGAAGAATATAACAGGCAGATAGAAAAACTTGAACCTCTAAAAGAAACTTTAGAGGCAAAAGAAAAACAAGCCGAAGAGGAAATTAAAATTTTTGACGAGTTTGGAATGCTCACAAACTTTGACACGCTTAAACCAAATGTTCAAAAGATAAACATAGCACCTGATGAAATTAATGAGCAAAAAATTGGGGTGTATATAAAAGTTAACGAGGCAGACTTTGTGACGAGGGTTGAAAGCGATGTTTTTATTGATGACGCTGACGGCTTTATAAAGATTGACGAGGGTTATGGCGAAAAATTTGCACACGCACAAAGCCAGTATTTTGGAAAATCACTGATTGATGACAATGGCGAGTATGTTATAAAATATAATCCTTAATAATTAAGCGGATTTGCACAAACGGCAAAATAGATAAAATTTTTTGACGCAGGCTATCTTCTTGCTTGAAATAGCAATAAATAATGGATAGTAAAAATATTAAAAAATCTAAGGATTAAAAGAAAAAAGACACGAATTTCTCGTGCCTTTTATTTTTATTATTATTCCCACTCAATTGTTGATGGTGGCTTTGATGTGATGTCGTAAACAACACGGTTAATGTGTTTGCACTCATTAACAATTCTGTTTGAGCATTTGTCAAGAACTTCATAAGGAATTTTGTACCAGTCAGCGGTCATAGCGTCAACGCTTGAAACGCCACGGAGTGCAACTGTGTAGTCATAAGTTCTTTCGTCACCCATAACACCAACAGAACGCATATTGGTTAAAACTGCAAAGTATTGCCATATTTCTTTGTCTAGACCAGCTTTTGCAATTTCATCACGGAAGATGTAGTCAACATCACGAAGAAGGTCAAGCTTGTCCTTTGTGATGTTTCCAAGAACTCTGATTGCAAGTCCTGGGCCTGGGAATGGCTGACGCATAACGATATGCTCAGGAAGTCCAAGCTCAAGACCAACTTTTCTAACCTCGTCTTTATAAAGGTCACGAAGTGGCTCAATGATTTCTTCAAAGTCTACAACTGATGGTAGGCCTCCAACGTTGTGGTGGCTCTTTATAACTTGTGATTTGCCGTTTCCGCTTTCAACAACGTCTGGATAGATTGTTCCTTGAGCAAGGAAATCAACTTTTCCAATCTTTTTGGCTTCTTTTTCAAATACTTTGATAAATTGTTTGCCAATGATTTTACGTTTCTTTTCAGGGTCTTTTTTGTTTTTAAGCTTTCTTAAGAATAACTTTTCAGCATCAGCTGTGATAAGGTTAATTTTGAATTGTTCTTTGAAAACTTTTTCTACTTCTTCTCTTTCGTATTTTCTAAGAAGACCGTGGTCAACAAACACACAAATCAAGCCTTCTGGGCAAGCACGTTGAAGAAGGGCAGCACAAACTGAACTATCAACACCGCCAGAGAGTGCAAGAAGAACTTTTTTGCCAGCAAGTTTGTTTTTGAGTTTTTCAACTTGCTCATTAACAAATCCGTCCATTGTCCATTCGCCTTTAGCTTTACAGATTTTGTAAACAAAATTGTGCATAATGTCGAGACCTTGAACAGAGTGAACAACTTCTGGGTGGAATTGCAAACCATAGATTTTCTTTTCATCATTTGCGTAAGCCGCAACTGCTGTGTCTTTTGTTTTTGCGATTACTTTGAAGCCTTTGCCAACCTTTGCAACAGAGTCGTGATGGCTCATCCAAACTGTGCCTTTTTTGTTAACACCCTCAAAAAGTGGGTGTTC
>CAZFPH010000173.1:1464-2033 GCA_964520955.1 uncultured Lachnospiraceae bacterium | reverse complement strand
CTAAGTGAGCGTACAAGAGTTTAAAAATGAATGAGCTCCAACTCTCGATTGTGAGGGTTGGAGTTTTTTGTTTGTTGTTAGCAGGATATATTTTTAAATGCACGAAATTCTAAATGTATGGACGAAAATGGTATGTGGAGGTAGCGTGTGGGGTATAGAATAAGAATAATATTTACACCAGATGAGGTAAGAGAGGCTTTGAAGTATTTAAGTAGTGCTAATAAAGTAGATGGTGTGACTGCTAGTTCTGCTACACGAGAATATTTTCAAGCAGGTTTTCCTAACGTTGAGGAATTAAATTATGATAGCAATTGGGTAAACATAAATATGCTAAAATTGCTTGAAATGATTTATTGGTCAGGACCAAGCATGAGAACCGTTAAACAACAATTAGACACATTTAAGAGTAATCCTTGGTTTAAAGATATTTTTGATGATGAATATCAAGAAGTAATAAATGAAATTAACCAAAATCAAAATAAAGATTTTCGTATTGGTAATAAGTTTTTGCCTGGATTTGTATATCTTTTATATAAGTTTTGCGAATCTCAAGAGAATAGGGATTTTTT
>CAZFPH010000173.1:0-1454 GCA_964520955.1 uncultured Lachnospiraceae bacterium | reverse complement strand
GTCGATAGCATCAAAACGGTCAAAATACAAGCTCACACAAGAAGAAATTGAAAAAGTATTTTGGTATAGAGATATAATAATGAAGATTGTAGAAGGGAATCTTTTACAATATGCAAGTAGTGATATGAATACAACCCATAAAGTTAAGTTATGCTATAAATATATACAAAATCATGGACATAGAATTGAAAAGTTAGCGAAGGAAAAAGCAAATGCAGAAATTAAAAGCTTAATACATAGTTGTAAAGATTTGCAAGAGGCTCAGAGACGTGCCATAGAAGGATTGAATGCAGTTGGAGAGAAGATAAATGATTTCTTATTATTCCATAGCCTTTTACTAGACGAACAAGATACAATTAGCCAAGAATTGAACCTAGAGTCAATTGAAAATTTGAATCGGGTAGCAACATTGTTTTGGGAAATTGAAGAAATAATTGATGATACCACAAGAATTTAAAAAACGAGCGATGGCTTTTTAGCATCATGCTATGAGAATGTATGTTTGTTAAAAAATCATCGCTCTTTTTTTGCGTTTTTCTTTTAATATTAATTGGGTGGGAATTGTGGTTTAATTAGCTTAACCGGTAATGAAGCAAGTCAGCGTACGGGACAAGTGGATTTACTGGCTCAACCCAAATATCTGGCAGTTAGATAGTAAAACAACGGCGCTAGCCATTGTTTACTTTGCTAGCGCCAACGGTACCTCCTCGCTGAGCAGCTTTTTGTAGTAGCTGCAGTGCCAATGGGGAGGGCACAACGTTGAACTCCACAGGGAAAAAGTTGTGCCTAAATGCGTGTGCCGCAAAACCTTCCCCCACGCTTCGAGGGTGGCAATCTTCAAGTGAACGAGCACGTGCTTAACGTAATTGTGAGTTGGCTGCGAGGAATGCCTCCTAAGAACGCAAGGGAAATCCCTGTGGAAGCAGTTAAAAACCACTTGCACCTTGATAATTTGAAAACAGAAGACCAAACCGATGCATGGAAGCTATGGTGGCAGTAATACCATCTTCAATAGCTTTTGGGCAAAGGGGAAGGTTCCTTTCTATTGTAAGGTGCTGCAAGGTACATTGAATAGGAGGAATTTCAAATGACAAATTTAAACGAAAAAATCGAAACTGTTACTGTTCCTGATTATTGCGACGTATTCGCTGGTTACAATACTGGCGAGTATTATGCAAGTTGCGTTAATGCCGACGGCATTTATGAAGTTGGCTACATTGATGAAGTTGATTTGGCTAATGCCATTAAAAGAAGCAACCCTTCTCTTGAACAAGACGAAGATGCTGAACAGGTTGTTGAAGAGTTCATACAAGGCTGGATGGATAATGCTGACGCAAAATACGTTGTATCTAGAATGTATGAAGACTGCAAAATCTTTTACAACTTGGATAACAAAAATGTAGCAGTTGTTGAACCAAATAAGCTCAGCGTGATTGACATGCAAGCCTTGTTCG
>CAZFPH010000172.1:0-2065 GCA_964520955.1 uncultured Lachnospiraceae bacterium | reverse complement strand
ATTTCCGAAATTGAAAAGTATGAATATTACACAAGCACTTATGCGGAAATTAGCGGAAATGGAAACATAAAAAACACTAATGTTTACGAAATTCAAGCAAACTCAGAGCTTTGCGAAATAAAACTTAATGATGGTGAGGTTTGCATTTCCAAAAACATTGCAAGTGACCTTGATGTTAAGGTTGGGGATACAATAAAAATTAATTGCTTAGGAAAAGTTTATAGTGCAAAAATAACAAAACTCTGCACAACAAGCTTGCTTAATGGTGTTTTTGTTACAAGTGATTTTGGAATAGAAAGCACGCTTAAAACTTATGGTGTTTGGGCTAAGACAAACTCACCAGAAGTTGTGGCTGACAAACTTGACCAGATAAATGGAACAATGGAAGCTAACACAAAAGCTGATTTGCAAGCAGGGGTCGATAACAAAATTTCGTCGATAAAACTCATTACAATAACATTAAAAGTTTTTGCGGTAGCACTTGCTATTGTTGTTTTGCTCAATTTGATATTCTTAGTTTTGAAGGAACGGGCAAAAGAGGTTGCGACGTTAAAAGTTCTTGGAATTAACACGATAAACATTGTTTTGTCTCTGTTTATTGAACTTTTAATTATGACGATTGTTGGTTCGGTTATTGGAATGAGTTTAGGCTACCCATTGCTTGTTCTTGTGCTAAAAATTAACAAAGTTGAAGTTATTAGCTTTTTATACCATATTTACCCAGTAAGTTTTGTTTTCACATTTTTAATTAATTTGGTGACCTTGGTTGCAGTCTCAATGCTCAGCATTTTGAGGATTCGCAAGGTTAATATGATTGAGTCTTTAAAAAGTGTGGAATAAATTGTTTATCGATTGAATATTGTTTGACAATTTATTAAAAAAATTGCAAAATATAAATATATAAAATATATTTTTTAAAAATTTTTAGGTATTTTTGTGAGGTATTTTATGTTCAATACAAAAAGTTTTATTTCTGCATCATTTGGCGTGACTTTTGCTGTTGTTTTCACTTCAATTATGCTAGTACTTTTTGCGTGCGTTGTTGTTTGTTTGTGGTGGGTTGATGTAAAAAAACAACCATTAAAACAACTTGGTAGAAATATAAAAATGGGCTTCATCACATTTATTGAAAAGTTTGGCGAATTATTTTCTTCTGATAGACCAGTAAGAACGGTTTATTCTGACAAATCACTCAATTATTCAGGCACAGAATTTTTACCAATTCCAACAAAAGCACCAACAAATCAATACACTTACGAGTTTGTTGGTTGGGATAAAAACGGTATTGATGAAAAGGGAAATGTTGTTATTCGAGCAATCTACCTTCAAAAAGTTGTGAAATGTAATATTAATATTTTCGATGATGACAGAATTACACTTTTCAGAACCGATGTTATTGAGTATGGTGCAGGCGTTAATTTGTCTGATATCAAGCCAAAGAAGCCAGAAACAAAAGAATTTTCTTACGAGTTTGTTGGTTGGGATAAAGATACAACTGCTTTTTATGGGAATGACAATGTTTATGCGGTATACAAAGCAATTCCAAAAAAATATGAATACAGATTTTTGGAAGAAGACGGCGAAACTGTTATAAGCCAAGGCACTGCAATTTATGGCACGCCAATCATTCCACCAGCAAGTCCTAAAAAATCTTCAAAAAATGTTGGCGAAGTTTATGAATTTGTTGGTTGGAGAGGCTATGAAGACGGAATGGTTCTCACACGAGACCAAGATTTTGTTGCAGAGTTTGGTATTAAACAAGTTGGTGGAATTGGCACATCTTCAATAATCAAAACTGATGGAGACAAAGTTCAAGTTGTTCCAGAAGACAAGCTTTCTTATGAAGAAGATTCAACACAAAAAGCGATTGAAATGTCAAGGCTTGCTAATGCGATTAAGTTTGATACAAACAAAGAATCAAAAGAAGAAGTTAGTGAGGTTAAGGTTGGAAACACTGGAGTAATCCGCAAAAAACTTGGTATGACAGTTCAACTTAACACTGACGCCGAAAAATTCCAAGAAATCAACCAAGGAAAAGTTGAAGCTAACGACGATAAAGAAATCC
>CAZFPH010000171.1:0-2090 GCA_964520955.1 uncultured Lachnospiraceae bacterium | reverse complement strand
TGATGTTGATAGTGCTGAAGACCTTGCAAATAAGTATAATATCACAGCCGTCCCAACAATTATCATTTTTAAAGACGGCAAAGAACTTGGCAGAACATCGGGATATCAAGAATTTGATGAGTTTGAAAAGTTTTTAATTAACACAGTAAAAAATTCTTAGTATAGATTGCTAAGAATTTTTTGTTTTATTTTATTTTTATAAAAACCGCTAAATTTCGCAAATATTTTATAAAAAGTAGGTGATATTATAAAAAAAATCCCAGATTTTGCACTTTTTTAGAAACTTTTTTCAAAAAGGGTATTGATTTATGGATAAAATAGTTATATAATTATAATATCTATGAGAGGGAGATACATATGGAAGAAAAAACTTATTATTTAGATAACGCAGCAACCACTCCAATTTCTGCAAGTGTATACAAAAAAATGTTAGAGTGTTTTGCTAAATTCCAAGGCAATAGTCAAAGTATTTACAAACTTGGAAGAGAGGCTTCAGAAGAATTAGAAATTGCTAGAGAAAAAATTGCAAAGGCTATAGGTGCCGAAAAAGACGAAATCTATTTCACATCAGGTGGCACAGAAGCAAACAACTGGGCGATCAAAGGCATTGCAAGAGCAAACAAATCAAGGGGTAATCACATTATCACATCAGCAATCGAGCACCCATCAGTTCTTGAGTCTTGCAAAGAGCTTGAAAGAGAAGGATTTAAGGTTACTTATGTTCCCGTTGATGAGTATGGTGTTGTTGACTATGCTTCGATCATTAAAGCTATTGGTCCAAACACAATCTTAATTTCTATTATGACAGCAAACAACGAGGTTGGCTCACTTCAACCAATTCGTGCTATTGCAGAACTTGCAAAACAAAACGAAGTTTATTTCCACACAGACGCAATTGGGGCAGTTGGTTCAATTGCATTAAACGTCAAAGAACTCGGTGTTGATATGATGAGTATCTCAGCACACAAAATTAACGGACCTAAGGGTATTGGTGCTCTATACATTAAAGATGGCACAAAAATTGAGAAATTAATCAGTGGTGGCAGACAAGAAAACAACCTTAGAGCAGGCACAGTAAATGTTCCAGCTTGTGCAGGTTTTGGTCAAGCTATTGAAGATATCACAACCGACCTTGAAGAAAAGGTAAAAGAGATTAGAGTTGTTAGAAAGTATTTCCAAAAGAAAATTTCAGAAGCAATCCACAATATTGCTCTTAACGGACACCCAACTCAGCGTCTTGCAAACAACTGTTCAATCACTTTTGAAGGAGCGGAATCAGAAGCTGTAGTTATGATGCTTGACAAAGAGGGTATCTATGCATCAAATGGAACAACAGAAGTGGCAGGTTCAAACGACCCATCTCACGTGCTTGTTGCAATGGGTAAAGATTCTGAAACAGTTCGTTCAATTGTAAGATTTACATTCGGTCCAGACATCACAAAAGAAGACGTCGATATTCTTGTTGAACAAATCAGAAAAGCTGTTAAGAAAGTAAGAAGTATTTCAGCTATTAGAATTTATAAGAATAAGGTGGAATTATAGTATGTATTCAGAAAAAATTATGGAAGAATTCTATAACACCGAGCATTATGGTGTTATTAAAGGAGCTAGTGCTGTTGGAAAAGTTGTATCAGATATTGGTAGCGAAATTTTAAAGATATTTATCACTGTTGAAGGCGATAGAGTTGTTGATGCTCAGTTTCAAGCTTTTGGTGGAGTTGTTGCCATTGCTTGCACAAGTGTTGCAACAAACTTAATGCTTGGTGCTTCAATCAGCACAATTAAAAAAATTGGTGTTAACGATATTTTGTTAAAACTAGGCGAAATTCCTGAAAATAAAATGTATCTTGCTCAAGCGGCAGTTAATGCTATGCATCTTGCAATTGAAAATTATCAAAACAAAAACTAAAAAACAAAAAGAAAGCAGTAACAAGCTTTCTTTTTTTTGTGTATTGATTTTTTATAAATATTATGTTATAATAACTATTGGAGATGGTTGTTATGATAAATTTTATAAACTATCCAGCAGTAAGATTCAAAAAATCATCAATGTCAACGCTGTCTAGTATTTGTGACGCGGTTTATGATAA
>CAZFPH010000170.1:1407-2095 GCA_964520955.1 uncultured Lachnospiraceae bacterium | reverse complement strand
CGGATTTAAAGAATTACTCAATCTAATTTTAACAAAGGAGCAGTATATAAATTTTTATAATTTATATTCAGAAACAATTAGTAACTTTACTAGAGTTGAAATTTATGAATATTACGAAAGCCTTACAGATACGTACAAAATTAGATTGTTTTTGATTGACACGAAATTTAAACTTTATGAATACCTGTTTGATGAAAATTTAATTGTTGATTTAGAGATACAGTTTGACAGTTTTCCAAAAATCATTATTGAAAATAACGTTCTTCATTTTTACGACAACATTATTTTATGTTTTGTCGATTCAAGCAGTGCACCAATTATTTCTACAACATCTTGCAATATAAAAACTTATTCAATTCTCAGAAAGTCAATATATTTTGTCGACAAATCTAAAAAATACAACATTTATATTGGTCAATACTCAGCCTTAAGTAATCTTCCAAAAGATTTATCTAACTATGGCTATATCAGCGTTAATCCCTGTTATGGTGAAATTTTAAAACTTATCAACATAAAAGGTAAAATTTATATTTTCCAGCAATATAAAATATCTTATCTAGAAATATCAGCAAATTACTGTAACATCATTGATACCTGCAACATAAACACAAAAATATTTGCCGAAACAATAGCTTCCAACGACTATTATATTTACTTTTTAACAACTGCTGGCTTGTTTATTTTTGAT
>CAZFPH010000170.1:0-1397 GCA_964520955.1 uncultured Lachnospiraceae bacterium | reverse complement strand
ATATCAAAAATATTTTCACGTCAAATTCTAGCAGAATTGTATCTGGCAATGATGACAAAGGTGTTGTGTATAACGGCAACTATTATTTAAAAACAAAGTACACAATTAATGATGTTTTCTATAATACATTATTGTGTTTTAATTTGAATAATGATAATCCCACAATATACAAGCTTGGCAACATTTCTGATATTTACATCACAAAAACAAACTCATATTATTTAATGAATATTGAACTTAATAGTTCAGATAAATATAACCATCTTGTGCTCTACAATAATTCAATGTGTAGTAATGGCAAGTATATGAGGTTCAACAAAATCAGTTTTGGATTGAATGTTTTAAAACATATATCTGGACTCAAAATTTTTAATATCGGAAAAGCAAAAATACGAATTACTTCAGATATTGAAAGCAGGGAATTTACATTCGAAAACAATTATTATATCAATAATTTAAATTTGATGGGATACATTTTTGAAGTTGAAGTTTATAGCGATTATACTTTTTGTCTTGAAAGTATAATTATTGATTTATTTACTCTTGAGGAATCTTATGATTAACGATTTTAAATATATCAAAGATAAAACACTTGAACTTGAATTACAAATTGACACATTATCAAAAAGCACATTGAAAAATTACAAATCATTCAAAAGTATTAACAAAAAACTATTAAACTATTCTATTCTAAAATCTTCTTCTATTGAACTCGCAAGATTAACACTAATTGCCGAAAGCAATATCTGTTTTTACACACAAGTATCTTTTTATCTACCATCAGCACAATCCGTTGAGTTTTCTTTGATAGTTGATGACATCTGCATATGCAAAAGTGTACAAAATTTTGAAACGGGCAGTAATCAAACCACATTGCTTAAAGAATACAATCCATTGATAACTTCTGAAAGCACCATTTTGTTAAAAATCAAATCACTGACTGAAAAGCAGATTGAAATCAATAATGTAAATCTTTTAATTTATGGACTATCAGAAGTAAGCAATGATGTGTTTTATAAATCTTTAATAGCTAATGATAAATTAATTTTATCATTTTTGGAAGATAATGAAATCTACTATCTTGCTACTGATAAATCTCTACAGGCTTACAACTCTGAAGAGTTTTATTACTACTCATCTGCAACATCTTACGATATGAGTTACGACAACAAAAACGATAAAATATTGTTTTTTAGAGTAGATACCGACAAAAACTTATTATATTCAACTTTTGATCACAACATTGAAAGGCTAATTGATGATAATGTTGATTTTGTTTCCTGTTCTTACGGAAACAATCAAACGCTTGTTTGTTACGTAAAAAATATGCAGTGTTACTATGTAACCATCTACAATGATGCTGTTAGCAAAACTAGCAAGTTAAACAATTATTCTAC
>CAZFPH010000169.1:0-2110 GCA_964520955.1 uncultured Lachnospiraceae bacterium | reverse complement strand
GGTCAGCAAAAACACCTGCATACCAAGTTTTTCTGCAACCATATCTTCAGACACATCGTTTCCAACCATCAAGCAATCTTCTGGACTTAAATTAGTTTGCTTGATAATAGACCTGTAATAATCCAAATTAGGCTTACAGCTTGAAGAGTTTTCATAGGTTGTGATAATCTCAAAATCGCCAGCATCAAGCCCTGCCCAGTCAATCCTTTGCATTGTTGCTAGCTCTGGAAATATTGGATTTGTTGCAAGAATCAACCTTTTGCCAGCCGACTTAATACTTTTAACAGCGTCAACTGCTTTGGGATTTGCCTTACAAGCATTTTTTGCAATCACAAAATCGTTTTTGTAATACTCCTCAAAATAAGGAATGTGCTCTCTTGATTGCTCGCCATAAATCTCAGCAAATTTATTCCAAAAAACCTGTTCATTTGTGAGATTTCCATCGTTTTTAACCATAGCCTTAACGCCAGACCAGATTGAAGCAATAAACTTTTCGGTCTCATAGCCAAGCGGTGCGACTTTTTTTGCAAGCGAACCAAAATAAAGTTTTGTGAACTCGTCTTGGTTCATAGGAAGAAGTGTTCCGTCCAAATCAAAAAATACTGCCTTTATCATAAAATCTCCTATTTTTCAAAATATGCAACACCAACAGCACCTGGACCAATATGCGTGCCGATTGTTGAACCCATTGCACTGATTTCAGCCGTGCTTCCAAGTGGATTTTTTTCATTTGCATATCTTTCAGCAATGCTTTTGTCTGTGCCTGAATACAAAACAACAAAAGGCTTGTCTGTGTCAACGCCATTTGTTTCGTCAGCAAGTTTGTTAACCATAGACTTTCCGTTTTTTGCACCCATTGCCTTGCCAACAACCTTAACCTCGCCACCAATAACAGAAATAACTGGTTTAAGCGACAAAAGTGCACCTGCAAATGCAATAGCTGACGATATTCTTCCACCTTTTTTGAGGTATTCCAAAGTGCCAATCATTGCAATAACTTTAACTTTGTGTTTTGCCTTTTCAAGTTCACCAGCAATTTCTCTTGCACTCAAGCCCTGTTCAGCAAGATTTAATGCATACTTGCAGAGGATTTTTTCACCCGCACAAGCGTTTAAGCTGTCAACCACATAAACACCACCAAAGCTTTTTGACGCCTCAGTTGCAGCATTGTATGTTCCTGAAAGTTTTGATGAAATGGTTATAACAACAAGCTCATCGCCATTTTTTGTTTGGTCTTCATAAATTTCTTTCCATCTAAACTCATTAATCAAGCTTGTTTTTGGAAGTTCAGAGCTTTGCACCAGCTTGTCATAAAATTGCTCTGGTAAAAGAGAAACTCCATCAAAGAATTCTTCTTCTCCAAAAGTTATGAGCATTGGAACCATTGTAACGTTAAGTTTTTTTGCTTCCTCTTCGCTTATATCAGATGCTGAATCCACAACTATTTTAACAGCCATTACTTTTCTCCTTCATAATTTTTGCAATATTCTTCCAAGTTGTCATTGATTAGCGTTAAGCCTTTATACATTGCCATTCGAGTTTCGTTATCAAGACTAAGACTTGCAAGGTCAACAATTTTATCTATTTTTTGTGCAATTTTTTCGCTGACAGACTTACCTTTTTTTGTGAGCGACAATTGACTATTGTAATGTTTTTTCTCACTTTCTTCACGAGCAATATATCCGTTTTCCTGCAAATAATCAATCGTTCTTGAAATTGCAGCCTTATCCTCACCACAAATATCACACAAGGTTGTTGCAGTAAGTTCACCCATCTTGTAAATGTAATACAAGCACGACACGTGCGGACTTTTTAAGTTATACTCTCTCATTTCTTCTGTTTTAATTCTTTTAATATTTCTGTTAATCTTCGAAACTAAGACAGTAAACACCTTAAATCTTTCTTCCATAAAAATCCCTTATTCTATAATATCAAACAAATTTTATCATATTAATCAAAATCTGGTCAACTTGTTAACAGTCTTTTTGTTCCTTTTTAATATTACTTATACCCCACCAAGCCACTCTAACACGAAAAGATTAGCAAATTGCAGTGCTTAATTTTGTAAACCAATCCCAGTAAATGGTCAAGATTTTCTATTTTATCATAT
>CAZFPH010000168.1:0-2134 GCA_964520955.1 uncultured Lachnospiraceae bacterium | reverse complement strand
CGTGGTCAATTTTCTATACGCTCTACCGATAACCTCTTCAGATGGTTCTTTTATGTCCGGTATTAAAATTGGTTTGACACCTGCATAGTATGCTGAGCGGATTCCGTTTTCTGAATCTTCAAGAGCTATTGCCTCTTCCGGTTTAACGTTAAGTGTTTCACATACCATTTGATAAATTTGAGGGTCGGGTTTTGGATTGGTTACTTTTTCACCGCCAATAATATAATCAAAATAATCAGGCGATAGTTTTGCTTGTCTAAACCTTTGCATTATTCTTTCAGTTGAAGAAGACGAAGCAATTGCTATTTTATAGTCAGTGGTTTTTAAAAACTCTAAAAGTTCAATAAGACCATCTTTAATCTTTAGTCCGTTTTCTTCAACTTCTTTATCCATAAAAATCTTATTCAATCTTCTAAACTCAACGGGGTCAAAATTATCCCCCATATTTTCTTTTAGTATCAAATCGATTTTATCTTTTCTGTGACCAATGCACTTTTTTATTAATTCAAGTGGCACATTGTATCCATAATTTTCGTTTGTTTTTTCGACGCCTATAAGCCACAAGTTTTCAGTATCAAACATTAGTCCGTCCATATCAAATATAATTGCTTTAATTTTTTCCATTAAAAGCTCCTGTTATTTTCTGAGTATGTCACCAACTTCAAATGGTAAATCTGTGTAAATCCAGATTTTTTGCTGAACCATCTTTGCTTCTGCTATAGGATTGCCTTTTTCATCTTCCATCTTGGCAACTATTAAAGTTTTGCCAAAGATTTCACCTGGCGATAATATTTCAAGTTCATCACCAACAGAAAATTTGTTTCTTTGCTCAACCAAAATTTTGCCGCTTTCAACCTTTTGAACTATTGCCATAAACTTGCTGTCCTGTTCTTGAACAGCGGATTCATAATTTTGTGTTGGCTTTCCATCGTTAAACATAAAGCCTGTTGTGTATTTTCTGTGACTAGCTTTTAATAGTTCTGCCTTTAAAACCTTAGGTGTTTTGTACTTAAGGTTATTTGCTCTGCACTCCTCTAGGTGATTAATTGCTCTTCTGTAAGCGTTGATGATTGTTGCAACATAGTAAGGAGATTTCATTCTGCCTTCAATTTTATAACTTAAAACACCAGCATCACTAATTTTATCAATATAATCAATTAAGCACAAATCTTTGCTATTAAAAATATAAGTACCCCTGTCGTCTTCCATCAAGTCAAATTTTTCATCAGGTCTTGTTTCTTCGGTAACTGAATATTTCCACCTGCAGGCTTGAACACACTCGCCGTGGTTAGAGTCTCTATTTGTTAAATAGTTAGAAAGTAAGCATCTTCCGCTGTAGCTTATGCACATTGCACCATGAACAAATGCCTCTAATTCAAGAGTTGGATTATCTTTTGAAATTTTTTCAATTTCATCAATGTTAAGTTCACGAGCAAGAACAACTCTTTCAGCACCGAGTTTTTGCCACATTTTTGCAGCATAGCTGTTTGTTGTGTTTGCTTGTGTTGAGACGTGGATTGGAAGTTTTGGAAAATGTTCTTTAATAAAAGAAAATATTCCAAGGTCTGAAACTATCACTGCGTCAACTTTTGCGTCTACAAGTGTTTGAACATAATCTTTCAGGCCATCAAAGTCATTGTGCCTTGCATAAACATTAATTGTTACATAGCCTTTTTTACCGTTTTTATGCAGTATAGACATTGCTTCTTCAATAGAAAAATTTTCAAAATTTGTGCCAAAAGCTCTAAGTCCATAATTTTTACCAGCAAAATATACTGCGTCAGCTCCAAAATGAATCGCTGTTTTTAATTTTTCAATATCACCTGCTGGGGCTAAAAGTTCTATTTTTTTATTTGTCATTTTGTACCTTTTTTTGCATAAATTAACCCATCTTCAATAGAAATTAACTCAAAATCTTTTAAATCTGGATTATTTTTGCAGTTTTCTATAAATTGATTTAAACGTTTAATAATCGTTTTGTATCGTCTTGTTGGTGCTTTTACATCACCTGTTGTATATCCCCTAAACAAAACATTATCAGCCAAAAACACGCCATTGTCTTTTAGCAAATAAAGCAAACCATCGAGCAATGAATCATATTGTGCTTTTGGACCGTCAAGAAATATAAAGTCAA
>CAZFPH010000167.1:0-2158 GCA_964520955.1 uncultured Lachnospiraceae bacterium | reverse complement strand
ACCAATCATAACAATCCTTGCACCATAACCCTCTAAATACATATCATTAAGCTTATGTCCGTGGCAAAGATACGCAATCTTTCCATTAATATTTTCATATGCTTCTTTCATCAGCACAAATTTTGCGTTTTCAGGTTCAAAGTACCAATCGTTATTGCCCTTAACTATTGTGAGCCTGCCAGAAATATTGTTAAGTTTTTCAACCATTTCGTCAGCACCAGCACCAAAAATATCGCCAAGTAAAATCAGTTTGTCAGCTTTTGATTCCTCAAAAATGGCGAGCACTTTGTCAAGTGCAACGTTTGAGCCGTGCAAATCAGACGCAACCATAAATTTCTTAGCCATAACCCCTCCATAAATCAAAAAATTCTTGACTCAAAAGAGCAAGAATTTTTGTTTTTAGATATTAAGTAATTCAATATAACTTGTTTTGTCTGATGCTGCAAAGAATAGATAAAGTCTTGGGCCGGCATCTGTGCCAAACAATAAGTTATAGAAAATTTTGAAATACCTTTGTTGAACAGCCATATTCTCTTTCTTTGTGAGATTTGGATTGTTAACGCAGTCATAAATGAATTGCTGAACTTCTTTATCTTTTATAGCCTCAGCTTTCTTTAGATATTCATAAAGTTTCTTAACAACAGCTTTTTCTTCTTCAGAAATTGTGTTAGCATACTCTGTATTCTTCTCAGGAAGAAGCTTAAAAAGCTTTTCTGGTTGATAGGTGTTAATGAAGTATGTAGCTTTTTCAAATCTTTCGTCAGCTCTTGGTGTCCATTCAAGTTCAAGTGTTTCAATTGCCTTTCTAAGGCTCTCTTTGTTAAAGTTAACAATTGGAGCAAGACTTGCAATTGTGTTAAATGATGTTTCGTCTTGATATTTTTTGCCATCAATTAAACATAGGTCAAAAAGCGACTTTGTGAACTCGTCAGCTGTGCCCTCAAGATAAGCGTGAAGACCTTTGTCAAACTCTGAGTAATGGCGAATGATTGTGTCGTCAAAATAGAAGTTATAAGAATCTTCTGGCTCGTATTTTGCAAAGAGCCATCTGATAATTTCAGGTGTGTAGAACTTGAGAACACCAGCAGGTGTAATGTTTATACCACTTGAAGAGTGCATTGATGAAACGCCTGCAAAACCAAGCCAACCATAACCTTGGAATAATGGTGGTTCAAAGCCAAAGATTTCTCTTGAAATTACTGAAGAAACATCATAGCTTCCGCCTGGTGTTGCGTGGTCAATACCACCTGGTTCAAAATCAACACCTTCTGCTCTCCAACGCATTGGCCAGTCGATTTTCCAAGCAAGTTTAATCTTGAAATATTTTTTAACATTAACTGTTTCGTGATTACCGCAATCTTTGCAAGTATAAACAAGGTCGTGTGTTTTTTCATCGTAAGACTCAACAGTTGTGAGGTCCTTGTTACAATTTGAGCAGTACACAGCAACTGGATAATACTTTTCTCTATCTTCATCAGATGCTTCTTGTGACTTGAAACTCATCAAAATATCATAGATTTCTTTTCTTTTTTCAAGTGAGTGAATAACCTCTGGAACATATCTGCCAGACATATATTCCTTGGTTTGAGAAATATATTCAACCTCGATGCCAATATCAGCAACAGCGTCCATAAATTCTTTTTCAAAATGCTCGCCATAGCTTGGTGCATCATCACCAAATGGATTTGGGATTAAGTTGTATGGGCAACCGATATATTTTTCGTAACCATCAACAACTTTTGAAACATTAACTGGAACTTTTCTAAGTCTGTCAAAGTCGTCACAAGAATATATAAATCTAACGTTTTTGCCTTTAAGTTTAAGTGCTTTTGCCACAAAATAAGGCAAAGCCATATCCCTAAAGTTGCCAATATGAATACTGCCAGATGGACTACCACCACCAGCACATACGTAGCATTTTTTATTTGGATTTCTCTCAATAATTTTATCCGCAATTCTTTCGCTCCAATGCATAACGTTATCTCCTTAAACAATAATGCTTAAAATATACCACCAACCTGCCAATTTGTCAATTATCTTATTTTGTTTGTTATTATTATAATTTCACGCAAAATAAAAACCTAGGTTTCCCTAAGGTTTTTATGTTATGCGTTCATTTCAGCTGTTTCAACAAATGTAGCATACTTGCCATAGTTTG
>CAZFPH010000166.1:0-2163 GCA_964520955.1 uncultured Lachnospiraceae bacterium | reverse complement strand
ACCTTATGAATTTAGCACTTCATACCATCTTGCATCATTGCAAGCCTAACTGGAAAATCCTTTTCTTTTGGAGTGTTTATTGCACCATAATCAATAACCCTGCACTTACCCCTATTATCCTTTTCAATAACTCCAAAGCCAACAATCGCATAGCCTGGGTCAATACCTAAAATTATCATAATTATAATTTATCCTAAATTGACTTTAAAGTCAATAAAAGATATTTGGTATGTAAATTATCAATTATTTTAACTGGTTTTATTATATTTTAGCCGTAAAAAAATCAGCCTAAGGCTGATTTTAAATTATTATTTTCTATTTGTTTTCATTGATGCTACCATAGATTCAAGTTCTTCAATATAGCCTTGCTCTCTCGCAGCATCACCTTCTCCACTATAAAGTTTAGCTTTTTGCTTGATTGTTTCCATCTTTTTTTCATAAGTGTTGTCTAAGCAGTTCCAAGCATCAATAATTCTTGATTGTTCAACAGCTTCACGTGCTGAAGAGTATGGTTTTCTATCTGTAAGACCAACTGGTACCATTGTGCTACCCATTGGCTCAATAATGTTTGCATAAACTCTTTCAGGGACTTCTTCAGTTTCACCACGCATAAACACTTCAACAACATTGGCAAGTTTTTTATTTTCAAATTCGTCGATAACGTCGAGCATACCTGTATAAACGCCGTCGTGATGTTCTCTGTTTACCCATCTCGTCATACCAACATAGTCACGAATATCTTGAGTTCTTCCAAGGGCACTGAGTTTGCTTTGGAGAGCACTTACAGCCATAACCCTAAGTGCTAAAAAGTATCCAGCGTTAAGTGCGGGGATAACTGTATCATCAATAACTGCAGGTCCACCAAGTGTTTTGTGCAAAATCATATTGTATCTGCCATCAATAAGCATTGGTGTAATAACATGACTTACGTCTGAGATAAACTTTGCAGTAAAATCAACAAAATAGTCTGGATATTTTTTCTTGATTTCATCAATGTATGGGTGATAATTTCTAAAGTCGTCTATGTCCACAATAACTGTGTTAGCACCGAGTTCTTTGTTTGTGTAGGTCATAAGACCAGTTTTACCAGCACCTGGCTGGCCACCGATAATTACCATTACTGGAACATTTTTCTGCCCCACAACCCCAAAGGTTAATTTATCGAATATTCTTCTTGTGATTTGTTCCACATTTTCATCAGAAACTGTATATTTTTGTTTTAGTTCAAGTCTTTCTTCTTCAGATAACTTTCTAGTAGCACCTTTAGTTTCAGCAGAATCTTTTGCCTTTTCATCAAGGGCAGTTTCTACTATGTCACTAGTTTGACTGCTATTGTTATTTTTTTCCATTGTTTTCTCTCTCAATTTTTTTTATTTCTGGGGCGTAGACAGATAACACTCTTTCAACTGTTTCCATGTTCATCATATCAACTTCCCTTTCTTCTCTCAAAAATTGGGCAACTGATTCTTCGCTAGAGTCTAACCCTTCGCGATACATAGTTGCTATCATTTCTGAAAGAACAACTTTTGCGATTTCAACTTTTGAAATATTGTCTAGTTCTTTTTTATCTTTTTCTTTTGCCATACAACACCTCTAAATATTATTTTGAAACCTCTATAGTTTTAATATAGAAAGCATGATAAGTCAATTTTGGATAAAACATTAGCAGTATGAACTATTTATCACTCCTATAAAAATTATTTATATCAAAAAAATAACCCCACAAATTATGGGGTTAAAATTTATTATTCATCTAAAATTGAAAGGTCTGCTGATGTGTAAACATTTTGAACATCATCAAGGTCTTCAAGACTTGCAACAAGTTTGTTGACAGAAATTGCAGAGTCTTTGTCAAGTGAAATTAAGTTTTGTGGAACATATTCAACTTCGCTAGACAAAATTTCATAGCCAGATGTTTCAAATTCTTTGCTAACATTATGCAAGTTTTCTGGTGAGCAAATAACTTCAATGCAATCGTCCTCATCAATAACGTCATCAGCACCAGAATCAAGTGCAAGCATCATAACCGTATCTTCAGCTGTATTTTCATTTTTCTTGATAACGACAATACCTTTGTAATCAAACATATAAGAAACGCTACCAGTTGTTCCAAGACTTCCGCCAAATTTTGTGAACAAGTGCCTTACATCGGCAGCTGTTCTG
>CAZFPH010000165.1:0-2169 GCA_964520955.1 uncultured Lachnospiraceae bacterium | reverse complement strand
AGTCCTCACCTATTACAAGAGGACGCTTTACAAGCATACCGTCTGTTGCAAGGAGTTTTAATTGTTCTTCTTCAGACATAGCAGGAAGCTTGTCCTTAAGCTCCATTGACTTATATAAAATTCCGGATGTGTTGAAAAACTTCTTCAAAGGAAGTCCACTCATTTGGTGCCATGACGTCATTTCTTCAAGGTTAGGATTATCTTCTTTGATATCACGAAGTTTGTATTCTATCTTGTTGTCATAAAGCCATTTTTTTGCCTTCTGACATGTTGTGCATTTAGAGTAACATAAAAACTTGATCATCACATATCTCCTATTCTCTTATAATCATACAAGAAACACTATTTATGATTGTTTTTTATTCCAACAACGACCAAACAGTTCTCCTCCATTAGGACTAAGAGTTAGCACATGATTTTTTTCAATAATTTCTGTAGATTTTTGTGTTAACGAATTTATTTTATCAATGGAGATAAATATTTGTTTACCTGATTGAATATATAACTCTAATATTCTTTCGATTGATGTGTCTTGGATTTGTTTAAGCAAATATGAGTCGTGGACTAAAATTGGCAAAGACGTTAACTCCAATACTGACAAGTCATAAACAATCATACTTTTATAAGATGTACCTGTTCCCGTATCATCAGGAGTTGTGAAATTATAACTTGAAGTTCCTAATTTAATTATTGGTGCTTTGTTTTGACCGTTATAGATATAGTCATTTAAGCTCTCCATTTTTACATTTATTTGGTTTTGTATTTCATCTAAATATGATTGCTTTATCTTTGAAATATAATCCTTCAGGTCTGTTAGCGAAGTTTGTATTTCTTTATATTTATCATAGAGTTCATTTTGCTTACTTAATTCCTCCATTTGTTTTTGTAATGTTGTTAGTTGAAATAGAACATTTCTTGATAGTGATTGTATTGTGCTGCGTTCTTGAATTTGAGATTCCAAGGCAGCTATAGCTTCGGACAACTCGCTAATTACCGCTTCATAACGCTGAAGTTCCTCTTTTATTTCACTATTAAGAATTTTCTTTATGCTTTCGTGAAAACTTTCAAGTTCGCTAATTTTCTCTAAATTAACATCAGGGAAAAATTCTTGTAATTGTGCGTACTGCTCATCGGTTATATTTGAAGAATTATACTTACTTATTTTATCCCTTTCGTGAATATTACGGCTTTTACTTATGCGAAGACTCGAAAGTTCTTGCTTTAATCGAAGGACTTCATCGGTTACGGTGCTATTATTATCTTTAAGACCAGCATCTGCTTCGTTAATAATCCGTTCGATTTGTTCGTTTAAGCTTTCAATCGTCTGGATGTTATTTTTATAATCTCTTGCACCAATTTTTCTTACTAAACTATATGTATCTGCATTATCTATTGCCTTTTTCTCTTTCTCTTTCAGAGCATATTTGTGCTCAGCTTCACTAATTGTTGAGTATTTATCAAACAATTTTAACAGAGAATTTACACATTTTAATGCATTTTCGGCGTGGAATAGATGCATAGGTTTCTTCTCTTGCAGATTTTCACGCCCATAAACTCTAAAGAAACGCCCAATTTCATTTCTGAAAGACAATTCAGTATAATTTACACCATAGTTATTCTTTAAAAATGTAAAATACTGTTCAAGGGTAATAGTGCTTTTCTTATTGTATGATTCATCGCAAATATAAACAATACTTTTCTCAAGAGTATTTCTACAAAAATGTGTTATTTCATTGTTAAATTCAAATGCAAAAAACACAACGTGTTCACCTATATTTTTATGAACATCTGTAGATACATCCAAATAATCAGAGCCGCCAAACACAAAATCAACTATCATAAGAAAAGTAGACTTGCCAATAGAATTACCGCCATCATCACTTCCGACAACAATATTAAGTCCTGCGTTGAACTGTTGAGGCTGCACTTTAAACTTATCACATTTAATTTCTAGCAACATCGATTATCCCCACCTCTCTATCAAATGTTATTTTATTTAACACAAATAAGCAGTCCAATGCTTCAACATATCTATCTATGCTCCCAATCTGATTTTTAACCTTTTTATATAAATCATACACTCCGATAGGGTGTTTTATCGTAGAAAGTATTTTTATCATATCAACAAAAACACTTTCATTGTACCTATATAATTTATTTGGTAATCGC
>CAZFPH010000164.1:0-2197 GCA_964520955.1 uncultured Lachnospiraceae bacterium | reverse complement strand
GAGCCCCGACACCATTTGGGTGTCATACTGAGTGAAACGAAGTATCTAGCGAAGCGAAAGAAGAGATTCTTCACTTCGTTCAGAATGACAGAGCCCCGACACCATTTGGGTGTCATACTGAGTGAAACGAAGTATCTAGCGAAGCAAAAGAAAAGATTCTTCACTTTGTTCAGAATGACAGGAGATGTTCAGAATGACAGGAGGTGTGTTCAGAGTGACATTATAATATTTGGAATGGTAAACACAAATAACCGATTTATCTAATCGACTGACAATAATTTCGGCACTGCCAGTCTTTATACAAATTACAAATAATAGCAGTGCCGAAAACTTCTTTGTCTATTTTGGGCAAAGGATTAACATCAATCATTAATTTGAGCAATCAAATTTTTGATATATAAACAAAAACAAAGGTTTTTAAACTTTCCACACACAAAAAAGTTTGGTAGGGTTGAGGAACAATCAATGACATCTTTTGGTTGTTTTGGGATTGAAAGCCTTACTCGCTGACAAAACAAGCAGTGAGCAAAGCCAAAAACATACAAAAAGGAGAAATTTATAATGAGTGAAACAAGTTCTAAAAAGAGATTAGCAATCACAATTTCATCATTGTGCATTGCTGTTGTCGCTGTTATTTGTTCAGTTGTTGCAATCTTTGCCGCTGCAAATCAAGGCGTTCAATCAACATTTAAAGTTACCTATAAGGCAACTAACGTTGCTGCAACTGTATCAGCAAAATATACAGTAAAAAATGAATCAGCTGTTAATCTTGGTTCTTTGACCATTGATGCAGCTGCTGATCAAACAACATATAGTTCACTTTCAACAGAAAATGAAATTGGTCTTTCTGCAAAGAACAATGAAGTTGTTTTCCAATACACATTCACAAACAATTCATCAAGCAATTCTATCGTTGCAACACTTGCTGATGGTGCTGACCAAGAAAATGTAACTGTTCAATATGCACAAGCAACATCTGCTGATGCTGAACTTACATATGGTTCTTCGCTTGGTGAAGTAAACATTCCAGCTGATGGAACTGTTTATGTTTACATTAAAGTAAAAATTTCTAACACAGCAAACGATGCTCATTACATCGCTGATGCAACAAACCAACTTGTTTGGAGTCTTGAAGCTGTTACAGCTGCTTAATTAAAGCCAAACTAAAAATTTTGAGGGTTTTCAAAGGTGTAAGATGTCCACCTTTGAAACTTTCATTTTTATTTATAGATATATGTTGAAGTGCGAAATTCAGCATATATTTATGGGTAAAAATGAGATTCTTCACTGTGCTCAGAATGACAGGGCCCCGACACCATTTGGGTGTCATACTGAGTGAAACGAAGTATCTAGCGAAGCAAAAGAAGAGATTCTTCGCTACGCTCAGAATGACAAACATAGGTGTTTGGAAAGACAAATTGATGGAAAATAAAATACAAAAGGAGAGGAGATGGCAGGGAAAGAAAGCAAATTTTTTAAGTTTTTGCAAGAAAATCCAAGAGAAGAAAAGATGTTTCTTTGTTATCTTTGGCTAGTGATTATTTCTTCAATAATCAAAATTATTCTTTTGTTTCCAGCGACTTTTAATCAACAACAGGCAGAGCCACAACCAAAAGAAGTTTTGGCAGTTGTTTTGGTTGATGCAATGATTGTAAATAACAATCAAGAAAGATATTTAACAGGTTATAGGGTTGAATGTCACGAAACTGATATTTCAAACATTGCAAAAACACCTGATATCAATGCAAATTTAAGATCAAAAGCATACCTAAAATTTGTCTACACAATATCAAACCACACAAACAGCGAAATGCTTTACTATATTGACATTATAAAAGACTATGAAGAAAAAAATTTGATTCTTTCATATTCGTTGAATGATGCAGAAGAAAAGCAATTTGAAAATAATTATATATCTGGGCAGATTGTTAAGAAGTCTACATTTGTTATAACTCTATATGTGAGAATTGATGACAACTCATTTGATGCTGATTTGTCAGGAAAATTTTCATTAAACATAACCTATTTTGCAGATGAAGAAAGTAATAAATCAGATTCTTCACTGCGTTCAGAATGACACAAGGGGAAAAGTAATAGTCGTGTCATTCTGAGGGAGAGAAACGACCGAAGAATCTGGCGAAGCCGACACCATTTGGGTGTCATACTGAGTGAAACGAAGTATCTAGCGAAGCGAAAG
>CAZFPH010000163.1:0-2201 GCA_964520955.1 uncultured Lachnospiraceae bacterium | reverse complement strand
GATTCTATCTTGAAAGTTCAACAGAAGAGCCATATTTTTCGGATGTTTATAAAGAAGACGAGTTATTCAACTCAGTTCAAGCGTGTGCGGATTTAGGAATTATACAAATTGATGAAAAATTCAATAAAAATAATTCTGTTTCATATAAGGAAATTGCCCTTTCGGCAGTTAATGCTATTGGCATAGATACAGTTTCCAACTATTTAAAATCCGATGCACAATTATCAGAAACATCATTGTTGACATTTGCAGTCAATAATGGAATTGTAAGTAATTCTTTTGATAAGCTTGCATCAGTAACGGACGCTGAAAACGCCTTAAAAGTAGCTATTGAGTTATATACAAATAGACCTACTGTTGAAAAGGAAAATGTTATATATAACGATGGCGTTCTTAACTTATCTAATGAAAAAATAGCCGTTTCAAACACCACGTTCACTTACGAAAAAGCATCCACTTTAAAATCGGGCGATATTGTTATACTTCCTGCCACTCAAGAATATCCCGGCGGTCTTGCACGAAAAGTTGCATCTATTTCGGGAACAAAAGTTGAAACATCGCCTGTTAATTTAGAGGACGTTTACCAAACACTCCAAGTATCTTCCGTGACTGCACCAACATTACCTGATATTATTCCTGTAAATAATGGAATCACAATAGAGGAATTTTCTGAAATAGAAACAGTTGCAAACTTTAATGATTTAAATATATCCACTCCTATTTACAACCATATTTCCAAGCCAGGTACTGTTATGCCAACTGCAACGGGAGCGGCATTTAATGTAAATATCAACTTAACTAAGGGAAACTTATCTGTAGATGAAACTTGGGGAACATTAAGCAGTGCTTTTTCAGAAACATCAAATTCCGATAATAATTATCCTCAATTTAAAATTGATAAAAACGGCAATTTATACACCTCAAAATATAAAAGCGGTTATGAAATAAAAGGCAAAATCAGCATATCGGATTTGTCACTTACTAATGACATAGATTTTGACGTATTAAAAGGTTTGAAAAAAGCAGAAACAAAAGTCAATTTTAAGGCAAGCGTCAACTTATCTATAAAAGGAAAAATTAGTGAAAACATTGATATTTTCACTACTCAGATACCAATAGGAACAACAGGTCTTTGGGTTGAATGTAACTTTTCTCTCGCTTTTGATGCAAATGGTGATGTTTCGGTGAAATGCACTCTTCAAAACACAACATCATACACTTACGAGAAGGCTCTCAAATCGACAAACAACACTGATTTAAGTAACAAAGCTACAGTCGCAGGAAATATTTCAGCAAAAATCGGACCTAAAGCCGTTCTTGTAGCCCTTGGTATAGATTTGTTTGACGTACAGGCCTTGGTTGGACTTGCCTCCAAAGCAGAAATAAGCGCACAACAAGGTACAAGTGAAATCCCTTGTGTTGATATTAAGGTTTATGCACCAACCTTGAACATAATATTTGCGGGAGACAAATCAACGCTTGTTAACAGCCTCGGTTTTTCTGTTAATTGGAAGGTATACGATATTGATGGCGGTTGGCAAAAACCGCTAACAACTCTTACATATCATTTTGAAAGTAAAAATGGATGGGTTGATAAATGTACTCATCCGAGAAAAACTGAAAGTGAAGGCGCAGCAACGTCATCTAAACAGCAAAATACATCATCTAAGCAACAAAATACGTCTTCCGCTTCTGAAAGCACATCAAGTAAAGAACAATCTAATTCGTCTACTAATCAAAAGCCTCAAGTCAATTCTACTACATCAAAACCGCAAGTAGAAAATTGGACATACAAAGACGGCGGATATGATTATATCATTAAAACTAATGGCGTTGAAACCATAAAAATCCCTGTAGATATGTCTGAATTTAAAAAAAGTTATGAAGACGGAGATGTAAAGTTTGATTTAGAAGTTGAAAGATCTCTTATAACATTTAATGATGGATGCGTATTTTTTCACCAGTACGTTCAATGGGAATGGTCATCGGGCGCTAATGCTCAATTGGGTTATACACATAGATATTACAAAATTGATAGTAAAGGCAACACCGTTGTAATAGGGGTGCCAAATGAAGGCGGTGGATATTGGGGGACAATTGGATATGACGATGGATACATTTACTATTTTCTTGCACCATCATGGGCTGGATGTCCCAGTATGGTATATCGAGCAAAACTTCAAGAAAGTCTTTCAAATCTT
>CAZFPH010000162.1:0-2222 GCA_964520955.1 uncultured Lachnospiraceae bacterium | reverse complement strand
ACCCTTGCAAGTGCAAAAAACACTGAGGACGAAGAAATTGAAAGCGACAAATACCTCTACGATAATATGCACATAAAAGAAGAAGCTTTTAAAAAGTTCGGAACTTGGGGTTTCTATTTTAAAAACTTCTACGACCTAACACTCAAAAAGGTTTTTCCACAAGACAAAGAAGAAATCCTTAAAAATGTTTCAGAAAACGATGTTGCAGTTAATGAAGACGCAACTCTTTACGGCGAAAACCTAATAGTTATTATGCTTGAAAGTTACGAGTGGTTTGCAATTGACCCATACAACACTCCAAATCTTTACAAACTCAAAACAGGCTCTGACCTTTCAGGAAATAGTCCAGTTCCGGGCAAAGCTATAGTTATGGACAACTATTACTCAAACAACAAAACCAATGTTGGCGAAGACGCCGCAATCCTTGGTTATATGCCAA
Organism: uncultured Lachnospiraceae bacterium; assembly: GCA_964520955.1. Lineage (GTDB taxonomy): Bacteria > Bacillota > Clostridia > Christensenellales > UBA1242 > RGIG1681. Next base: position 1,783 of record CAZFPH010000162.1, on the reverse strand, counting down.
ACATTAACAACTTTAATGTTAAAGGTAGCGATACCTTGGCAACTAAATACTCATTGCCTAACCTTTTCAGAAACCTTGGCTACACAGCAAACTTTTTCCACAACTGGGAAAAAACATTCTATGACAGAAATACACAAAATATCTATATGGGCTTTGAAAAGTTCTACAGCATTGACGACTTTAAAAGCGATAACAAAAGCACAACATTCGATGATTTTAACCTAGAATCTGATTATATTGACCAGTTCCTAGATAAAATTGCTCCGTCTGACAAAAAGTTTATGAGTTTTTACACAACAGTTGCAACTCACGGTTCTTACGAAGTTACAAACTCTCGTTTCACAAAATATTATAATAGTTATGACGCAAACCTTGAAAACTTTGTGACTTGGTTTGAGGACAACGGCTACAAATATCCAGATGCTGAATCTGACGCTAAAATATTAAGGCAATACAAGTGTGCAGCAATGGACACCGACGAAATGGTTGGCAAGTTGTTTGACTACCTTTCAAATACGACAGACACAAGTGGCGAAACCTTAATAAGCAACACAACTGTCGTTTTATATGCTGACCACAACTCATATTTCCACAACCTTACTTATAAAGTAAAAGAAACTGACCAGCTTGATTACACCGCTCTTGAATCATTCAATGTTCCACTTATGATTTACAGCGAAAAGCTCGGCAGTGAAACTATTTCAGATTTCTGCAATGTTTATGACCTATACCCAACAATTTGTGAACTCTTTGGTCTTGGATACAACAAGCTATTTGCTCAGGGCTACAACATTTTCTCAGAAGAAATTGTAAACAGCACGCACGTTTCGTACCTCACAGGTTACTACTCTAACAATTGCTATTCAAAAAATATGGTAGATTTCCATTTGCAGGACGGAGCAACCGAGGCAGATATTGAAACATTAAAAAAGAATGTTTGCAAGTTCTATAAAAAGCAAAAACAGTTAGAAGCAATCTATATGTATAGGTGGAAAGCTTAATAAAATTATTTCGCAAAACAAAACGACCCCAGAATTTGAGGTCGTTTTCTTTTTGGATTTTTTATAAAAATTTTTCTTTGTTTGAATATATTTTCTATATTTTACACAAAATAAAATAATTGTCAACTACAAAATTTTACAAAATTTGACCTACCGAAGCATCAAAAAATTATCATCTTGTCAAATTCCAAAAACTTGCTCGCAAATAATACATTTTAACTCAAAAACAAGGGCTTAAAATTTTTTTTTAAAATTTATTCAATATGTACAATTTTTAAAAAAACCACAATATCTTGGGTTAAAAAGTTGACTACCACCACAAGATATGTATAAAATGATTTCAGTAATATTTAAGGGGTGCACAGATGAAAATCATTAAAAGAAGTGGCGAAGAACAAGAATTTGATATCAACAAAATCATTAACGCCATATCAAAAGCAAACATAACCGTTGAAGAAAAGTTAAGACTTTCAGACGAGCAAATCAAAAAAATTGCTGAAAACGTTCAAGCAATGTGCAGAAAGACAAGACGTATTGAAGGTGTTGAAGAAGTTCAAGATATGGTTGAAAACCAAATTATGAAGGAAGGTGCTTTTGCAGTTGCTAGAAACTATATTACATATAGATACACAAGAGCACTTGCAAGACGCAACAACACAACCGATAAACAAATCTTGAGCCTAATTGATTGTAGCGGTGAAGGAGTTAAGGAAGGAGACTAGGACAAAAAGCGAACCATTAGCTCTGTTCAAAGAGACTATATGGCTGGCGAGGAGGCAAAA
>CAZFPH010000161.1:0-2233 GCA_964520955.1 uncultured Lachnospiraceae bacterium | reverse complement strand
CATAAAACCATAAAAACGCAGGAGCAAATTATGATAAAGTATGTATTTTTTGATTTAGATGGAACGTTAATCGATATAAAGCACGCACAAAACACAGCTATTCAGTCACTGTTTTATACGTACAAATTCGACGCTGAAACAGATATTGAAAGCTTTATTAAAGTTTGGAATGATTTAACTGAGTACCACTACAAATTTTATACCACTAAAAAAATTTCTTATAAAGAACAACGCAAAAGACGCATTGTGGATTTATTTGAAACTTTTGAAGTGGAACTTACTCAATTGCCTCTTAATGTTTATGACATTTACCTAAAGGAATTTGAAAAAAATTGGATATGTTACGACGATGTTTCAGCATGCTTAAAAAACCTCAAAAATCTTGGATATAAACTTGGCATCATTAGCAATGGCGACTACTCTCAGCAAGTACAAAAATTAAAAAATACCAAAATTTATAGTTATTTTGACTATATAAACACCTCAAGCCAGTTTGAATTCTCAAAACCAAACCCAAAATTATTTGAAAGGATTCTGAGTGCTTATAGAATTCCCTTAAACGAAGTTTGCTATGTTGGAGATAGTTACGAAAATGACTACAAACCTTGTCAAAAATTAGGAATGAATGCCGTTTTATTAAACCGATCAAATGATAAATTAAACAACAGCGTAACACAAATTTCTACGCTTGACGATTTAATCAATTTACTAAATAAATAAAAAGTTATAAACCACAAAAACAAAAAGCCAGAAATTCTGGCTTTTTTTTAATGTCCATCGCTCCATCTATAAGATGCAGTGCAATCTACTTTAAGTGCAACTTTAAGTTTGCAAGCATTCTCCATTTCGTTTGTAAGCAGTTTAATCACCTCGTCCTTTTCTTCAATTGGACAATCAATAATAAGTTCATCGTGAACCTGCATAATAAGTTTTGCTTTTAATCCAGACTTATTAAGTGCATCATAAGTGTTAACCATTGCTATTTTTATAATATCCGCAGCAGTTCCCTGTAATGGCATATTTTGACTGGCTCTTTCTACTCTTGTTCTAACCATATAGTTTGACGAATTTATGTCGTACATTTTTCTTGTTCGACCAAAGAGCGTAGAAACTTTGCCGGTTTCACGTGCAACTTTAACAGCGTTATCCATAAACTCACGAACCGCTCTGTGATTATCATAATAATTCTTAATATACGCCCTAGCATCTCTCGGCGAGATTTTTAAGTCCTCAGCAAGACCATACTCACTTATACCATAAATAACGCCAAAGTTCACAACTTTTGCCATTCGCCTCATTTCACGAGTAACAAGCGATTCATCAACACCAAACACCGCACTGGCTGTTTTTGTGTGAATATCTTCGTTATCGGTGTAAGCCTTAACAAAAGTTGGGTCTTCGCTAAAATGAGCAAGAAGCCTAAGTTCAATTTGAGAATAGTCAGCGTCAATCAAAACACTATTTTCATTTGACGCAACAAACATACTCCTAATCTCTTTGCTTTCCTCGGATCTGATTGGAATGTTTTGCAAATTAGGTTCAACTGAAGAAAGCCTACCTGTTGTTGTGAATGTTTGCTTAAAATACGTATGCACAAAATTATTTTTATCAATGTGAGGATAAATTCCAACAATATAAGTACTTAAAAATTTTGCAACTTTTCTATATCTCAAAATATATCTAATTATCTCGTGCTCATTTTCAATTTCCTGCAAAACATCTGCACTTGTAGATTTCTTTTTTGTGTGGGTTAAATTCAACTTGTCGTATAATATCTCACCCAACTGCTTTGGAGAATTGATATTAAACGTTTCACCTGCACATTCATAAATTTGCTTTTCAAGTTCTGAAAGTTCAAGTTCATACTTTTGTTTTAACGTTTTCAAAATATCCAAATCTATTCTAAATCCACAATTTTCCATAGAAAATAGTACTTTTGATAGTTTATTTTCAATATTAAAAAATAAAAATTGCAGTTTTTCTTCTTCAATCTTTTTTTCATATTCGTCTTTAAATTTCATAAGTTTAATCGCGAGATATGTTTTATCATCATCAAAGAAAATATCTCTTATCGAGTCAACCGGCACGCCATCAACAAGATATTTTGCTATTGAGCAGTCAAAATAATTATTTATTTCTATCCCAAACTGCTTGTAATAATACATTTCTTGTTTGCTATCGTAAAGTATTTTTAAAATATCTTTTTGTAAATCATCAAGATCCTCATCATAAG
>CAZFPH010000160.1:0-2235 GCA_964520955.1 uncultured Lachnospiraceae bacterium | reverse complement strand
TTATATCAGCAAGGGTAGAGTGATTATCGCTGACTTTTTTTACTCTGTACTCAATGCCTTCGCTGTAATCATAGAATGTTTCGAGCTGGGTGGCGGAGAGATTTCTGAGATTGTTTATTAATAGTGTTTCATAGCAAATTTGATTGCTTGCGTTAAAAAATGTTTGCTCTTTGCAATAGTTAGGGATATATTTACTGATATTTTGACCGGTTTGAATTAAATTTCTTATCCCTGATGCAGACAAATATTCATTTTTGCTATCGTTGCTGTTGTATCCGTTGTCAATTCTGTTTATTGCGACAGGTGTAATTTTTGCTCCGAGTTTTTTGATGGCGGTTAAGTATTCAATTGCTAAAATATTATTTGGCTTATCTAAAATATCTTTAACGTCTTCACCAAGACATTTTGCAATGCTGCGTTTTAGGGCGGTGTTATAATTTATGCCGTTTTCGATTTCATTTCTGAAAGCTGTTTTAAATCTTTCATTGTTTTCAAATTTTAAATCGGCAATTTTTTGCAAGGTATTGAGTGAGGTGTTCTCAATTCCAAAAGCTAAATACTTTACGCCAAGTGCTTTGAAAATTTTTACAGCACCAGTAGCAAAGTTTTCGGCGTTTGAACACGCATAAATTGTTGGAAACTCAAGAACTACATTTGCACCTGCTGAAATTGCGTGTTTTGCACGAGTGTATTTGTTGGTTATTGCGGGTGTTCCACGCTGAACAAAATTACCACTCATAAGGCATACAACTTCACTGTTTGTCTGTTTTTTAGCTTCACCGATAATGTATTCGTGCCCATTATGAAATGGGTTAAATTCACAAATAAGTCCACAAAAATTCATAAATGCTCCTCAATATACTTGAAAAAAAGTAGTTTTTGGTGTAGTATATTTTATTATAAGCAAATATGCTTTGTAATCAATAAATTTTTTAAAAAATGGAGAATTTTATGTCTAATGTATTTGATAAGTTAATTGAAAAGGCAAGACACACAGGCAAAAGAATTATTTTGACTGAAACAGAAGATGCAAGAGTTATCGAAGCTGCTGGCAAGGCTGCTGAAATGGACCTTTGCAACGTTGTATTACTTGGAAAGGAAGAGGAACTAAAGTCTAACTTTTCTGCTGAAGCACTCAAAAATATTACATTTGTTGATGTTACAGCTGAAAGCGAAAAAAGAACAGAGTATGTAAGTACTTTGTATGAACTCAGAAAGGCAAAGGGTATGACTGAGGAACAAGCAAATGAGCAAGTTAAGGACAAGCTTGTTTATGCTGACTTAATGCTCAGAGCAGGAGACGCTGATGGTTTGGTTTCTGGTGCAATCACTCACACGGCTGACGTACTTAGACCTGCTTTCCAAATTGTAAAAGTTAAACCAGGCACAAAGAAAGTTTCTTCAGTGTTCATTATGGAATCACCAAATGATAACTATGGCGAAAATGGTTTTATGATTTTTGCTGATTGTGGTGTTAATCCAAACCCAACAGATGAAGACCTTGCAGAGATTGCGATTTTATCAAGCGAAACCGCAAAGGATATTTGTGGAATGACCCCAAGAGTTGCAATGCTTACATACTCAACAAAATCGGGCGATGAAATGACTGATGAAAATGTTTGTAAAGTTAAAAGAGCAGTTGAAATGGTTAAAGCTAGCCACCCAGAACTTGAAATTGATGGCGAACTTCAAGCCGATGCTGCTATTGTTGAATCAGTTGCAAAACTAAAAACTCCAGGTTCAAAAGTTGCAGGTCACGCAAACGTTTTAATTTTTCCAGACCTCAATGCTGGTAACATTGCTTACAAACTTGTTCAAAGACTTGCTGGTGTTAAAGCTGTTGGTCCAATACTTCAAGGACTCAACAAACCAGTTAACGACTTGTCTCGTGGAACAAGTGCAGACGAAATCGTGCTTTGTATGGCAATTACAATTCTTCAATCAAAATAAATTATATAAAGGATATATTAAATTATGAAAATTTTAGTTATTAATGCAGGTAGCTCATCACTTAAATACCAAGTGATTGACACAACTGAATCAAAGGTTATCACAAAAGGTCTTTGTGAAAGAATCGGTATTGATGGCAGACACGAAAACAAAACAAATGGTGTAAAAGACAAGCAAGAAGTTACAATGATGAACCATAGCGAGGCTCTTAGAGTTGTTATGGATTACATTGTTAGCGACAAAGTTCCAGCAATTTCTTCACTTAAAGATATTGAATCTGTTGGT
>CAZFPH010000159.1:0-2248 GCA_964520955.1 uncultured Lachnospiraceae bacterium | reverse complement strand
AGCCTGCCTTCCAAATCAGTAAGTTCGTGATAATGCGTTGAAAACATTGTCTTTGCTTTTAAATGCTTAGACAAATACTCAATTATTGCTGCCGCAATGCTCATACCATCATAAGTTGATGTTCCTCTACCAACCTCGTCTAAAATAATCAAACTCTTGTCTGTTGCATTGTTAATTATATTAGAAACCTCGCTCATTTCAACCATAAACGTGCTTCTACCAAAAGCAAGGTCATCAGACGCACCAACTCTTGTGAAAACTCTATCAAGTATACAAATTTCAGCCTCTTTTGCAGGAACAAAGCTTCCCATAAGTGCCATAAGCGAAATTATTGCAACCTGTCTCATATACGTACTCTTACCAGCCATATTAGGACCCGTTATAAGCATTGTTCTGTTCTCATCTGCATCAAGCAACGTGTCGTTTGGTGAAAACGCAGACTTTTCCATCATTGCTTCAACGACAGGATGTCTACCATCTGTAATTTTTATATGATTAATCTTAGAAGATACCTTTGGCCTAACATAATTATACTCAACCGCAAGATCAGCAAAACTAAGCAAGCAGTCCGTAAGTGCAACAGCATAAGATATATCCGAAAATTCAGTAATGTAAGAACATAAATAACTCTTGATTTCAGCATATAGTTTAGATTCCAGTGCAATAGACTGCTCTTTGCTGTTCAGTATTTTATACTCCATTTCTTTTAGCTCAGGAGTAATAAACCTCTCACCATTAAGAGTTGTCTGTTTTCTAATATATGTATCTGGAACTAAATCTTTGCCTGAATTTGTAACTTCAATATAGTAACCAAAAACTCTATTGTATCCAGTCTTTAAGTTCTTAATGCCAGTCTTTTCTTTTTGGTCAATTTCATACTCAGCAAGCCATTGTTTGCCGTATTCTCCAGCATTTCTGAGTTTATTAAGCTCATCATTATAAGACGATAAAATATATCCACCATCTTTTAAATTTGCTGGTGCATTTGGATCAATAGCATCATCTAAAACCCTTTTTATATCTTCAAGCAAAACAATATTTTTACCAGCCTCTTTCAAAAGATTTGATTTGCAAGATTCAAGCAAACTCTTAATCTCAGGCAACTTTCCAAGTGTTTCAGACAAGCTCAAACATTCTTTTGGAGTGATTGTTCCAGCTGAAATTTTACTACATTTTCTTTCAATGTCAGTAAAACCGCTAAGAGCAGAAACTAAATTGTTTCTCAAAATCAAATCATTTGTAAGCTCTTCAACGCTATCAAGCCTGTCGTTAATAATAACTTCATCACGAATTGGTTGGTCAATATATGTTTTTAGCAACCTACCACCCATAGAGGTCTTTGTTCTATCCATAAGCCATAAAAGTGAACCCTTCTTCTGGTTTAATGAATTACTTTGAACAAGTTCCAGATTTTTTCTTGCACAAATATCAAGATGCACAAATCTAGAGTCCTGAACAATAGAAAGTTTTTTTACATTAGACACTAATCTCTTTTGAGTTTCTTCAAAGTATCCAAGAACACCACCAACAGCAACAACCATTCCTTTTTTATCTTGCAATCCAAGAGATGAAAGGTTATTTACTGAAAATTGATTGATTACTAAATTTTTTGCTTTTGCAAAATCAAACAACTCGTCTTTTGGGTAAAATGAAGTAACATATCCAAGTTTCACTGCAGATAGTTCATCAGCTTCTGTTTTAAAAGAAAGATTACAAATTGTTTCAGATGGTTTAACTCTTGCCAAAACATCATCTAACAATTTCAATCTATCATCGCCAACAAGTTCAGTCGTCTCAATAAAACCAGTTGAAATATCACTATAGCAAACTGACACCGTATCCTTTGTTGAATAAACAGCCATCAAAAAATTGTTTCTTTTAGCTTCGAGTACATCATTTTCAATAACCGTTCCAGGTGTAACAATTTGAACAACATCTCTTTGAACCAAACCTTTTGATGCTTTTGGGTCAGAAAGTTGTTCGCAAATAGCAACCCTGTGACCATTGGCAATAAGTCTTGAAATATAATTACTTGCAGCGTGATATGGAACTCCACACATAGGAGCTCTTTTTTCTTCGCCACAATCTTTACCAGTTAATGTTAACTCAAGCTCTCTAGACACAAGTTCTGCATCTTCATAAAACATTTCATAAAAATCGCCCAGTCTATAAAAAAGTATCGTATCAGGATACTTAGTTTTTAAACTAAGATAATGTTTCATCATTGGTGACAACATAGATTTTCTCC
>CAZFPH010000158.1:0-2283 GCA_964520955.1 uncultured Lachnospiraceae bacterium | reverse complement strand
CCTTTCGCTTTTCACGTCTCATACCAGACTCTATCAAAATCCTTTCAGCTGAAACTGTTGTGAGCCTTTCATCTTGGTAAATTATTGGAACACTAATTTTTTCTTTCAGTGCTTCACCAAATTCTCTTGCCATCTCTACACTTTGCCCCTCAGAGCCGTCCATTTTTAGTGGCAAGCCAATAATAACTTCACCAACGTCTAATTTTTGCACAAGTTCTGCAACATAACTAACATCAGCTTTCAAAAATTTTCTGCGATAGACCTCGTAAGCAGATGCTATTATCTCCATAATATCAGATGTAGCAATTCCAATTCGCACAGTTCCAATATCTAGAGCTAAAATTTTCACACTGTTACCCCTTACAACAATCTACACCTTGATTTTAGCATAAAATAAAATAGTTGTCTAATTTTTTTTATAGGTTTTTACTTTTTTTAGAAAAATCTTTATTCCCTTGACTACCACCAAAATTAGAATTCATTTCATCGCATTTGCAGTCATCAGACGCTTTTGAATCGCCAGACAAACAATCACAGCCATCTTCTGAGAATTTTTCCTGTAAGTCTTCCTTTACTTCTTTTAGTTTATCTTCTGCTGTGCTAAGTCCCTCTTTGAGTTTACCAGCAAGTTTTCTGTTTTTTGCAACAATAACAGCACCAACGCAAACGCCCGCAAGCATACCTAGCATAGCACCTTTTAAAAATTCTTCCATATTTGCCTCCTGACACTAGTTTGTGCTTTTTCGACAAATTTATACGCCTGCAATTAAAAAACACAGGCGTCTCTGAATTTTTATTTATTTTGAGGTACTTTGAACAGCCTCATTTTCTTCGTTTTTCACATTTTCTGTATTTGGTACATTTTCTTCTGTTTTGTTATCTTTTTTGAATATCAAAAGTTTTCTTGTTGTGAAATTGTAAACGAGCACAATAAGCGTCATTATGATTTTTGTTATCCACTCATTTATTCCAAGAATATCATATCCAAGCCACATACCTGCCATATTTATAAAGAGTCCAATTGTTGCAAGAATAAAAAATAGTATTGCTCCTTTTGCAGTTCTTGAATTACCCTTGTTGTTAAACACTAAAAAGATAGACATAAAGTAGTTGCAAACTAACGAAATCACAAAACCTGTACCTGTGCCAATAACTGTTGCAAGCGTTGAAGGTTCTCCACCACCAATCCACACATTATAAAATTTTGGATACAAATCAGGGTCAAAAATATAAAGCACAATTCCCATAATGAACATATCGATAACTGTTGCAATTCCACCAGTTATAAAAAATCTTGCAAACTCGCAAAATTTTTTGTGTTTTTCATTAAAATCCTTGTACCAATTTATAATTTTACTCATACCTTCCTCCAAAACCAGTCTACCCTTTTCACAAAAAAAAAGCAACAAATTGATTGTTGCTTCAAACTATTTTGATTGTTCAATTGATGAATAACCTCTTTTTTTGTCTTTTTGAAATTGTTTTTCTCTTTTTGCAAATCCTTCAGCCATTATTTTTGCAGCGACGTATAATGGGTCATCTAATTTTTCCCTTTCAATCATATCATACACAATCTTCGCTTGATGCCTGTTTGATAGATAAAGTTTAATTAGCCATGGGTACTTTTTTTGAAGTGCAACAAAAATATGCTCTTCTTTTTCAAGTGTTTTATCTGCAATTTTATATACTGGTCCTTTAATGTTTCGAATGTAATAATACCCTTTTCTTTCCATCAATAAATTTCGTGTGGTATCAATAACAAATGGCTTTGAATGCAGATATAACTCCACCCAAGAATGCAAGAACTTATCCCCTTCGCCAAATGTGTACGCATAACCAGTTGCAACTCTTGTTTTATCACCAAGTCCTTTAGATAGTTGAATTGAATCAACATGGCATCTTTTGTGTCTTTTTTCAGTTTCTATATCTGGAAACAACTTCATATCCTCAAAAATATGTGTTAGTTTGTACGCTTTAAACGTTCCCGCTTTTGTTTTAAATGTTATGCAACCCGCATCATAATCTACAACGATATCATTAACGTACTTTGCGTGCTTTAGTATCATATTTTTAAAATCTTCAATGGTTTCTCTATTAGGCTCTGCAAACGTGAAATTATCAATTAATATATCAATCATATCATCAGTCACAAGAATCTTTCCACCTTGTTTTTGCAATCTTTCAAACTCTTCATTATTATTTTCTTCCAGTGCCAGCATACAAGTATCTTTCCACTCACCACCAATATCTTCTTGCACTTTAAACTTATCATAAACCGCGTCA
>CAZFPH010000157.1:0-2284 GCA_964520955.1 uncultured Lachnospiraceae bacterium | reverse complement strand
GGGGTGTATATTTCAGCATTTAATGCACTATCGTACTCTAAATCATTAGCATACAAACCTCTCCAAGAGAATCCCCACCTATCCATATAAACTGAACTTAGGTTATTCCAAGTCTTTGTGTCGAACTTAACATCAATCTTAGTACCGAATGTATTGTAGTCGTAGGTTGCAGTTTCACCTAATCCCCTATAGAATGCGGTACTTGTTGAATCTTGAGTATTGTTTGCATTGATATCAATTGTGTAAGTATTTCTAATCCAACCCGCAACAATTGTAACCTCTTTAGCTGTTGAAGAAATACCAACATTGCTATTAGCATTCATCTTCTGATACATTGTGTCATTAAGAACACTCAATGTAGAGAACTTAGAACTTACTTTTCCAGTAACTCTGAGTATTAATTCGCCATCTTCATAAGAAGCGTCTAATGTGTTACTGTTAACTTCTCTGTTAGCAATACTTACTGTTGAATACCAACCTGTCCAAGTGTAACCTATTCTACCAATAATGAGATTTGCTAGAGTTCCGACTTGCGAAGAACCTGTTGAAGAATACCAGTTCCAGGCATTTGTATCGAATGTTACTGAGAACTTGTAGTTATCAATGTCAGTAGTGCTATAAGCATAGTTGTTACCATTAGCTTCATATACACGAATATCATTTCCGTATACTGGGCTTGAACCTCTTGCAGCCTCAAATGTATCTGCACCAGGATAACCCGAAGTGTTGTAGTTGAACTTAATGTTATATTCAATTGGTACCCACAATGCATAAGCTGTGATACCATGACTACCCATTTCAGTATCGCCTAAAATTTCAAATGCAGCACCTTCTCCATACAAGAAACCAGTATGTACTTTTGTTGCATCAGTTGGGTCTGGTTTCAAACTGTATTGGTTGCTGATATCTCTAGCTGTTGTGTAGTTGAGATACAAGTTAAGAGTTTTTTGTGATGGTGTTTGAATAGCTACCACATTAGCTTTGTTCAAATCGTTGCTAAATGCAAATCCATAGAATTCGTAACCATTTCTTGAAAGTACTGGAACTTCAAGAGCAATCTTACTATCGAATGTGATTTGAGATAAAGCAGGGTCTGAATATCTAGATGAGAATGAAGAACCAAATATTGTTGTAACAGTAGAATGTGTTGAGCTTGTAACAATTCCGTTAGAGTTATCAAAACTTCCACCTGACTCTTGCATATCATTGTAGATATAACTAATCGTGTATGTATTTTGTTCCCACCAAGCAAACACTCTGATTGTATATGGTTCAATTGTGTCGTTAACATATTGTTGAACATAATTGTTTTCCACAAGCTTGTTGGTTAAACCACTTGCTTTGTTAAAGAACACGTGACGCTCTGTATCAAATGCATTTGTTCCATACTTGTTAGCGTTTGTATGCGTATATGGAACAGCTGTCCAACCCTTGAATGTGTAACCATATCTATCAACTATAATTGAGCTGAGAACGTTATTTTGTTTTACTCCGTCTACAATTGTATACCAGTTGTAAACTGATTCTGAATTAACAACTTCGTCAAATACAACGTAAACATCTATATCAACAGATGATATTGGAATGTTACCATCTTTCAAATAGTATGCTATTGTTGAGTTTTGAGTTAGTTCGTTTTCAGCAGTGGTGTTTGCATCATAGAAATCGAATATTACTTTATAAGTATTCTTTGTCCAGCAAGCAACCAATGTAATGAAGTGGCTACCGCCTTCGTTATCACCATACTTTTCAAATGTCTTTGTTGAGTCAGTGAATGTTGAATATAATAAAGTGTTATTTTCGCCAGATATTGTAGTGTACTCAATATTTGTACCATTGAGATATAGGTAATAATCTGCACCTTTATCAATAGAGAATGTACAATATTGTGCCTCACCATAATAATCTTTGTTTGTTGTCATCTCTAAGCAGAGTGACCAACCATCAAATCTATAACCGATACGGCTAGCAGTAACTTGATAGTTAGAGAACTGACTAGCAAGGATATCTTCCTTTGTGTTATCAAAGGTTATAGCCGCAAGTTTCTTATCTGATGTTGCTTTGGTAGAACCATTACCCTTTGTGCTATCGTTTAAGTTATAAACGATTGTATAGGTATTAGCTTTCCAAGCAGCGAACATATTGAATGTTCTGTATAATTCGTGACCTTCAGTTTCCATATAAGCATTATTTTCAAATGCTGCATGGTATTTATCTGCATCAAATTTTGTTGTATCGTCAATAATTGTTGAAGACTGAGAAATTTGACTTCTTGTATGTCCTT
>CAZFPH010000156.1:0-2310 GCA_964520955.1 uncultured Lachnospiraceae bacterium | reverse complement strand
AACAACTCTCATTTGGTTTTTGCAAAAGTAAATTAACTGTTTCACGTGGAACATATTGCACATATAAAAAACACCCAAATACTTATTGTTTCACGTGAAACTTTGTTCAATATAATAGACATAATATTATATAGTTCTCTATCATAAGAAATAAAAATCCTTAAATCCTTCTCCGGTTTTAGTAATAAAAAATGTTTCACAGGAAACATCTTGCATAACAAGTAGTAATAGTTCCGTTCCACGTGAAACAAACTCCGTTTAATAATATATTCAAATTAGAGTCATACAAATACATTTGCTGGCTAAAAAATAAAAATTACACTCTGTACAATAATATAAATAAATAATTTTACAATAAAAAAGAAGATATTACATCTTCTCTTTTAAAATATCGTAAATTCTTTCCAAATCGTCTTTTGAGTAATAATCAATAACGATTTTTCCTTTTGAATCAGAGCCTTTAATTTGAACCTTTGTTGAGAATACTCTTTTTATTTTATCTTCAAAATCTTTAATTTCAAGACTTTTTTCTTTCTGAATTACTTCTTTTTTAGGAGTATTTAAATGCTTTATTATATTTTCAACATCTCTAACTGTTAAGTTGTTTTTAATAATAAGCAATGCGATTTCTTTTTGTTTTGCAGGATTATCGATTCCAAGAAGTGCTCTAGCGTGCCCTGCAGTAAGCTTATTACTTTCAACAAGTGAAATTATTGCTTCTGGTAAAGATAATAGTCTAAGTGTGTTAGCAACAGCTGGTCTACTCTTTCCTATTTTATCTGCCACTTCGTCCTGTGTTAAATTGTATTGATTAATAAGGCTTTTTATAGCTTTTGCAGACTCAATTGGGTTTAAATCTTCTCTTTGCAAGTTCTCAATAATAGCAATTTCACTAATTTCCTGTTCTGTATAATCTTTAATAACACAAGGAATTGTCTTAAGACCTGCAAGCCTAGAAGCTCTCCATCTTCTCTCCCCTGCAATAATAATATATCTGCCGTCTTTTTCCCTTACAATAATAGGCTGAATTACACCATAATTCTTTATAGATGCTGATAATTCTGCAAGTGCCTCATCATCAAAAATCTTACGTGGCTGATCAGGATTTCTATCAATCAACCCAATCTCTATCTCTTTTGGTTCATTAACAACAACAGTTTCTATCTTGGTTTCTACTTGTTTTGAAGTTTCTTCACTAGATTCATCATCATAGTTTCCAAATAAAGAATCCAAGCCTCTTCCTAATCCTCTTTTCATAATCTCTCCTTACTTTAGTTTTATATAACTAATTTTATTTCTATCAAAATACTCTTCAGTTAAAAGTTTATAAGCCTTTGAACCAACACAATTTTTATCATATAAATATATAGGCTCTCCATAACTCGGAGACTCCGCAAGCCTAACATTTCTTGGAATTGTGGTATTAAATACGCTTCCAGCAAAAAATTTACCTATTTCTTCAGCAACCTGCTTTCCTAAATTACTCCTAGAATCACGCATAGTAAGCACAACACCATCAACCATAATATCAGGATTAAGTTTCTTTTTTACAAGCCTAATTGTATTCATAAGCTGACTAAGACCCTCTAGTGCAAAAAATTCACACTGAATTGGAATAATTACAGCATTTGCAGCAGTAAAAGCATTAATTGTGAGCAATCCCAAAGATGGTGGACAATCAATGGTTATATAATCATAACTATTTTTTACTTGCTCAAATATTTTTCTTATAACGTATTCCCTTGAATTCATATAAACAAGTTCAACTTCTACACCTGCAAGGTCTATATTTGCAGGAATAATTGAGAGATTTTGCACTTTTGTTTCATAAATTGCCTCAGTGACAGGTTTTTGTTCAGACATAACTTGATAGATAGAATTATAACTACCATCTTTTGTGAAACCGAGATTGCTTGTAGCGTTTCCTTGAGGGTCAAGGTCAACAAGCAAAACTTTTTTGCCCATAAGTGCCATAAATGTTGCCATATTAACGCAGGTTGTGGTTTTTCCAACACCACCTTTTTGATTAGCAAAAGCAATAATTCTGTTCATAATATCCCCTATCATATAATATAGGTCAATTATAATATATTTATCATAATTTCTCAACCAAAATAAAAACAATTTTAACAGCTTTTCATATATTATAATATGATAGCAAGCCTTGTACTAATTTTATGCCTAAATATTGACGCCCTTTCTTATGGCATTGCTTATGGGGTGAAAAAAATTAAAATCTCTCCACTAAAAATTTTAGGACTCTCTACTCTATCAACCATACTTTTTGCCGTGCCATTATTTTTATCGCAG
>CAZFPH010000155.1:0-2313 GCA_964520955.1 uncultured Lachnospiraceae bacterium | reverse complement strand
AAGGTGCAGTTTTATTAGATAAAGAAAATATTATAAGATTTTGATACAAGTATATATTCAAATTTAAAACCCGCATCGAAATAATTAACAACGCATTCGTAAGTATCTGTCAAGAAAAGACCTTCAAATGTTGAAACCAACTCTTCTGATACAAAGTTAACGCTACCGTAATCACCTACACCGTATCTGCCGACGATTTGCTTTGCATTTGTATCCGATAAACGATAATTGCCCCAAAAAACTTCATTTCCCACATGGAAAATATCTCTGGTGTGATTCATTATTCCGTAATCGTTCTTATTAAATACACTCTTAAGCTGTAGGGTTGTTGCATCGTAATAAAATAAAGTGCTTCCGGTGGTACCGGTTTCACCGATATATAAAATGTTATCTTGCTTATTCAAATACAGCTTCGGTTGAAAAAATGACCAACCATCATTAGGAAGAATTTTTGTCAATTCATTTGTGGTCATATTCTTTCTATATACATCACACCATTGGTCGTGTTCGGAATAATAAATATAATTGCCATCAATACAAAAAGATGAAACTTCATGTTCAAAATAAAGCGAAGATGTTTTGGCAAAGTTTGATTTTGAAAAAATATCAATTCTGCATAAATCAGGTAACGAAATATAAATTTTATCACCAACAAGATTGATTTCTGCGGGTTTACCTGCAAGCGGAATATTACAAACTGCCATCATCGTTTTTGAATTTATAACAACCAATCGATTATTGCCTGACGTTATAGCATAAATCAAATCATTTTCAGTTGTCCAATTTACTACGTCACCGTCAAGTTGATATAAAACAACATTCGATTTCATTGTTTTTGAGTTGTTTTCTTCTTTTGCGCTGTTTGTGCTTAATAAATTCATATTTTCAGGCACACTCATTTTTTGAGATGTAGCCTTCTCCAAAACACCGTTATCTATGTTTTCGGAGATTGTATTATTGTTTGTTACGGTGTTTTTTGAAGAGTTATTTTGTGTTGATTGATTTATATTATTGTTTGTAACGGTGCCTTTAGAAGACGTTTGACTGTTGTTTTTAGAAGAGTTGTTTTGCGTTGATTGACTTGTATTATTGCTTGTTACAGAGCCTTTAGAAGATGTTTTATTGTTACTTTTAGAAGAGTTGTTTTTCGCCTATTGATTTATGCTACTATTGTTGCTTATATCATTAGATTGGCTTGAACCTGATGCAAAATTTTCACTATCAGATTTATTTTCCGCCGAAACAACACTGTTTGTATCTATAACTTGCGAAGTATCGCCTAAGCTCGAATCGTTATTTTGGGTTGCTTTATTGCACGCGGTCAGTACAAAAACCAACATAACACTTAAAATCACAGCTAAAAACTTTTTCATATTATTACCCCCTTTACTTCGTATATTAAGTATAGCATAAAATCAGGGGAAAGAAAACAAAAAATTTCTCCGCCTATCTATTAGACGGAGACAGGTAAAAAATCACTCACTATTTTTTGATTTTTAAATAAGAGGATTAACAAAATGGCGCCGACAGAAAACCCGAATATGAGTTTTAGCGAAGAGTGAAAATGGCTGAGTTCTTTTGTTATGTAAAAACATTTTACTTCATAATAAATTTTTAACATTCGTCTCGCTGACTTATTGTTGCAATTCAAACATTTTTTTATTATATGCTAAAACACACTTTTTCTTTCCAACACTTATCACATAAAAGCCATCGTCAATTTTAGCGGAATTATAAACACTTTCGTTACTCATACAATATAAATCCGACCATTCATAATTCAAATCTCTTACTATGCCATATTCTCCGCTTCTTGCAAACACCAACGTGTTAGGTCTGTGACTGTATCTTCCGTGCCGTGCCGGCAATTTATCTACAACCCAGTCATCCAAAATTTCAAACTTCCCTTTACCCACTTTTATACGTTCGCGTATTGAAGATGAGAAAGCCTGCACATAAATCAATCCTAATATTACGTATAATACGGCAGAAATAATATTCAAAATTATTTTGTTAGGAATTATAACATTTATAAAAAGAATAAGTAAGAAAACAAAAAGAGCCGCCATAAGCACATAAAATGGCAGAAATATTAACCCGCCTAACAATGTGTTTGAATACTGCTTTTTTAAATCTTTTTCTATTATTTGTGTTGTTAAAATTTCTTTTTCCATTCACTCACTCCCTTGGGTGTAGTATAGCATAAAATCGGCGTAGCCGCAAGATTAAATGAAATATGGCTTTGCCGTATTTCGCTAACTCAAAATATGAAATAAAATTCGCCTCTTGACATTTGGGGAAGCCAAATATTTC
>CAZFPH010000154.1:1415-2338 GCA_964520955.1 uncultured Lachnospiraceae bacterium | reverse complement strand
TATTGAAAATCTGCAACGTTTTCCTTTTAGCATATTTGTAGGTTGTGATAGCTCCGCCCCAAGACCTTTGTATGTAGCATATCAAAAAGTCAGAGTTATTAACCATATACTCATTTGCTTTTGTGATATGAAACCTTTTAGGTGTGTTTTCGGGAATGTCTGCAATCAGAATGTTATCACACTTTTTATAATAAAGCTCCTTGTATTCATTTATGCTTTTTGTCAGATATGGAATAACCAAATCCAATTTTACATCAGTATAAGTTTTTTGCAGTTCTCTTATAACAGAAGCGGCAGAGCCATCAAAATTGCCATAGTTCCCAACCCAAAACTCTCTTACATTGTGATTTAGTATTAAATCCTCTGCAACACTTTTTATTTTTTCTGCTAAACTACTGTCCCATATATCGCTATGCCCTGCAAAGCAACACCTTTTTATATCTTCCATAAAATTACTTAATCTGAAAATTCCTTCCTAAATTCTTTATTTCTTCCCAACAGACTGCAAAATCAAGTTTATGTTATTCTACTTTGCCTTCAAATGCTTCACATAATGGTGTTAGATTTGATAAATTTTCCCATACAAAAACTTTATACTTAGTCGCATTTGAAACTGTTGGTCTTTCTGAAATACTCTTTGCTTCGCTGCTCAGTTGTAAATTTTTGGTCAATATATCAAGCATTCTGTAATTGTCATCATATAACGCAACAATTACCGTAGCATCAGTTTTCTTGTTTGCTACTAAATTAAATTGATAAAAGCATTTTCCTGAGTCATTAAAACAGTATTGCTTGGCAATATCTATTACCAAGATTTTCTCTACAAGTGTGATGTTGCTATAAACTGTTATATCGTCATAAACAGCAGATATACATATATAATAATCTTTTTCATCATCAAAACTTGTTGTTATAAGACTTTG
>CAZFPH010000154.1:0-1405 GCA_964520955.1 uncultured Lachnospiraceae bacterium | reverse complement strand
TAACAGCTTCGTTAGATAAACTATTTGCATTTTCACCATAATACAGTTTAATCGTGGGATTTCCATTGAGTTTGTTTTTGAGTTTTAAAACAGTTTTGTCATTTTTTCTGCTGATAATTTCAATTTCTCCCAAAGTATCAGGAATATTCCTATTTACAATCAATGTATATGTGGTAGAGTTTCCATTTTCGGCTATGACTTTGACATAAAAGGTATTTATCCCTTTATTTAATAACAATTCTGTTATTTCTGTAGAGCAAGCTGAATCATTATATAACTTATATATAGCATTTTCTGATACCACAATATTCTCTAACGGATAGTAATTTTCGTAATAATCTAAAGAAATTCGATTGCCGATAATTACCCTTTCGCTATCAGTTAACTCAAGCTCTGAAAGTGTGCATATTTTCTCAACCTCAATAAGCATATCGTCAGTTACAGCTTTGCCATCCCAAACGGCACTGTTGTATTTGAAGTGAAATTCATATCCGTTATCTTCGCAAACAGGCAGTATTGCATCCTGCATATATTCAATAGTTTGTTCCTCGTCTATTGCACCGGAATAGGTTATTGTATAATATTTGTTTTTAACTATAACATCAAGGTTTTCGTTGACATTCTGCTTGTCCCAAATTTCGTTATTTACAAGCAAAATATAGTTATCAATATAACTTTCAGGCAAATATTCTTCAACTGTTGCAGAGTTGCTTTTTGTTACATATTCTGTAGAAATATATTCATCATCAACATAATAATTTACGCAGCAGTATATTATTACATCTGTCGAACTACTTGGTTTAACACTGGTTTTCTGACTTTCAAGTTGTAATGGCAAGTATATTTTAGAAAGACTTTTGCAACTTTGAAATGCAGAACTATCCAAAGAGCTTACAGTTGACGGAATGAAAATTTCATTAAGTTTTGTGCCGACAAAAGCATATTCTGCAATTCTTTCCAAGCCATTTGGTAATGTAATCTCGGATAAGCTACTGTTGCAAAAAGCAAATGAATAAATGTATTTAACTCCGTCAGGAATTTTAATATTTGTTAGTTTGTTGCATCCGAAAAATGAATAATCGTTAATTACATCAATGTTTTCGCTCAACTTAATATTTTTCAAAGCTTCACAGTTTTTAAACGCATTAGAGGACAATTTTGTTATTGTGTCAGGCATTGTTACATCTGTAACTGTAGTGTTTGCCTCAAAAACATTGGCGAAACCCGTTATTTTATAACCATCAATATAACTTGGGAGTACAATATTGGTATCTTCTCCTAAATAGCCTACGATAGATGCATCTGTCGGTTGTTCGGGGTCTGGTAAGTAAATCCATTCATCAGTATATACTGTGCCTATCCACCCAAATTAAGAACGAACTAATTTATCGCACTCTAAAAAAAC
>CAZFPH010000153.1:0-2340 GCA_964520955.1 uncultured Lachnospiraceae bacterium | reverse complement strand
CAAGCTCTAGCAAAATAAACTCGGCAACATTACAAATTCCAATAAACACAAAAAACAATCCAAGAGTTGAAATTATTGAAAACAAAAGAATTTTGAACATTTTGTAACTTTCTGTTTCTTCTTGAACAATTTGACCATCAAAGAATTCTTGAAAGAATCTATAATCACCAATCATATAACATTCTCCTTAATTTACAAGAATATTTTAGCATATATTTTATTATGATAACAACAAAAAACACCACCTTAAAAAAAAGTTTAAATAAATACAGTTTAAGCAAAGACATAATCATTGAAGCAATTTTTTCAGCTTTAATATTTGCAATAATGATAATTATTATCTCCAATCCAAAAAGGTATACCTCTGTAACAATCGGCGGACTAAAACTATTTTTCTTTTCCGTTCTTCCAGGGCTATTTCCCTTTATGTTACTCACAAAACTCTTGACCGAAATAGGATTTGTTTTTAAAGCAACACAAAAACTTAACACACCTGCTTACATATTGTTTGGAACAAAAGGAATTTCAATTTATGCTTTTTTGATGAGCATACTTTCAGGTTACCCAATTGGTGCAAAAATTATTAGCGACCTTTACGTTAAAAACCTAATCACTGAATCCGATGCAAAAAAGATGGCGGTAT
Organism: uncultured Lachnospiraceae bacterium; assembly: GCA_964520955.1. Classification (GTDB taxonomy): domain Bacteria; phylum Bacillota; class Clostridia; order Christensenellales; family UBA1242; genus RGIG1681. Next base: position 1,697 of record CAZFPH010000153.1, on the reverse strand, counting down.
TTTGTACAACCTCTGGCCCAATTTTTGTTATTGGTGCGGTTGGAGCTGGTATGTTTGGAAGTTTCAAAATCGGTGTTGTTTTGTATCTTTCGCACATTCTTTCAAGCACTATTCTTGGAATAATTTACGGAAACATAAAAAAGAAAAAAGAAAATAAAAATGATATCTCAACAGCAAACCCTGCGTTGCCAATCAAAAAAGACAATGTTTTTGGTGAATGTGTTCTTCAAACAATAAATTCACTATTTGTTGTTGGTGCATATATCACAATATTTTATCTTTTGGGTGAAATTTTGCAAAGCCTTGGAGTGTTTAACTTATTAATAAAAACTCTATCTCCACTAACTCAAAAATTAGGTATGAACAACTCCTTGCTAAGCGGTGTTTTGTATGGCATTTTGGAAGTGACTAGAGGTGCAAAAGAATTGTCCGTTTGCATCTCTCCACTTTCTATTTGTTTATGCTCTGGCTTATTATCCTTTAGCGGAATATCGATAATAATGCAGTCAATGGTATTTTTAAAACAAGCCAAAATAAAAATGCATAACTTTGTTCTCACAAAAGTTATACATTCTATTTTTTCTATGATTAGTTGCTTTATTTTCTGCCTACTCTTCATCTGAAATTGATGAAGCGATATTGTTTATTGCGTGCTCGAGCTCATCTCGGTTTCTTTTTACAACAACGAGGTTTTGGTCTAAGTACATTTCAACAGACCTAAGCATTTTGTCGATATTTTCTTTTGTTACAACATAAAGCTGTTCACATTTTTTGTTTGCTCGGTCAATCATTTCAGCAGACGCCTGTTCACTCTTTTTAAAAACCTCTGAACTGCTAACGAGCTGTTCGGCTCTAAATTCAGCCTCAGCAACCGTGTGCTTTGCTTCAGACTTTGCATTGTTTAAAATTTGGTCTTTTTTTGAAAGCACATAACTTGCTTCCTGAATTGCCGATGGAAGATTTGCCTTAAGTTCAGCAATAAGTGAAGCACATTTATCCATATCCACAAGAGTTTTCTTGCTCCATAAAAAGTTCTTTGATGAAGCAAATTCTTGCTCTAGTTCATTAATAATTTGAACAATATCCATAATTTTACCCTAACGATTATATGTTAATACATCAACAAAAGCAATTCCATACTTTTTTGACTTCTCCATTATATAACAATTAGGAGCATTTTGCAAGTTTTTTTGATTATCGGTTTCTGCCACTATTGTTGCACCATTTTCAAGCAAGTTTAAACTATCAAGCATTTCAAGAGCTCTTTGAATATAGTCAGAATTGTATGGAGGATCAAGATACACAATATCAAACTTAATATTTTTTGCTGAGAGCAACTTTAACGCCGATTCAAAATCTTGGTTTAAAATTTCAAAATCTTCAGTCATTCCGCGGGTGTTTTTTTGAATGGTTGATATAGCCCTTTTTTCACTGTCAACAAAAATCACTTTTTTTGCACCCCTGCTAATACACTCAGCACCAAACGCACCGCTACCTGCAAAAAGGTCCAACACAACGCTGTCTGCAACTAAAAATTGTATTAAATTAAAAACTGACTCTTTCACCCTTGCAAGCGTAGGTCTTGTTGACTCGCTATCAACCGCCTCAAGTTTTCTTGCCCTGTATTTACCTGTAATAATCTTCATAACATCACCCAATATATTTTCTTTCAACTCTACTAGTTAATTTTATAATTA
>CAZFPH010000152.1:0-2343 GCA_964520955.1 uncultured Lachnospiraceae bacterium | reverse complement strand
ATCGTGAAATGGTGGATAGAGCAGATTTGGTTATTTGCTATATTGAGCATAACGAGGGCGGGGCTTATAAAAGCGTAAAATATGCTTCCGAGCATAATAAACCCATAATCAACCTTGCTGATTGTATTGACGATTGAAAAGGAGAAGAAAAAATGAAAGTTTTTAAATTTATTGTAGTAAGTATCTTGACTTTAATTACATTTCAAACCGCATATTTTGCTTTATTATATAAAGCCAATACATCAACCGGAGTTTTTCTTATATGCTTGGGGATAACATTGTTTGTCGCTTGTGATGGCGATCTTAAATCAGGTTTTAAACAATAATTCGCAAGAAGTTGCGAATTTTATCTAAAATATTATCAATTTTCATTGACAGAGCCTTTTGTATGCCTTATAATAAATATGATAATATGGATAAAAAGGAAGTGTAGAGGGATGAGAATAAGTTATAAAAAACTTTGGATATTGTTAATTGAAAAAGATATTTCTCCTGCTACACTTCGCAAAGACTTAAATATAGCAACTGGAACAATGACAAAAATGAGAAAAAATGAAGAAGTGGCATTGTCTGTTCTTTTGCGCATCTGCGAGTATCTTGATTGTAACATTGGGGATATATGCGATGCTGTGAAAGATGAAAGTGTAATATAAAATGTAGTGGGTGGTTACTATGAAGTGGAATGTTGTAAATAGTTCTGAAGCAAAACCGTGCGAGGAACAAGTTTTTGGAAAATGCCCTGTGACAGGAGAAGATGCTTGCGTGACATCAATATTCAGTCGCAGACAAATTTGTAAAACGGACTTACAAAGTACACCTGTCTATTCTGGTTATAAATGTAGTTTGTGGGAAAACACCAAAACGAAGTTTTTCGAATGCAATGAGTGTACTCTTATACGCAAAGAAAAACTATGACACAATATTAAACAATATTGATATTTGGAAGGGGTAAAAAGATGGTTGATTTAGCATTAGAAATGGATGAGGGCATTATTTTACAAGCTACTGATGTAGAAAGATATGGATTAAAAGAACTGAATTTGGACGAAATGGTCTTAACGAACAAAAACATAATTTGCATTTACGAAAAAAGCAATGGCCTTTTTGCAAAGCCCGAAACAGTTGTGGAGAAAATTCCTCTTTCTACAATTAGAATTGTAAATAACAAAGCACAAGTAATGATATTTGATAATGAAGATTACGGCGAAGGTATGCAAGTGTTGTTTGTAAGCGGCCACAGAGAACACTTTATTTTCTGTGACAAACCTAAAAAAGAAATGCCTTTATGGATAAATGAAATCAACAAAGTTCTTGTTGGTGAGTCGGTACATACGGAAGACACCATAAGCGATTCGTCTTATATTCGTAAAGAGGAAACAAAAGAGAAAAAAGGACTATTTGGTGGAATAGCAGGTGCTTTAAATATTGATATTCAATCCACCTTGGGAAAAGCTCAAGAAAAAATTGGTCAGTTTACAAATCAAATACAAAATGTGACGACTCAAATTCCTAACGTTCAAAATACCGTAACAGAACAAGTTGCGCCTCAAGTACAACAACCTCAACCGGCAATTCCTCAGGAAAGCCAACCTGTAGAAAACAAATTTCATTTTTGTTCTAACTGTGGCACAAAACTCAACGAGGGAGCAAAATTCTGTCATGGATGTGGCGTGGCTGTTGGCACCGTTCAAAAAAATGATCCTCCGGTAGTAGAACAACCCCCAGTTGTAGAGCAAGCTCCTCCTATACCACAAACACCTAAAACTGAAGATGTTCGTGAAGGTTTTTCAAAAGAAAGACGTGCAGAATACGTAGGCAGTGTATTAAAGTGTTCTAATTGCGGAGCGGTTATTTCCGAACAAACAGCCGTTTGTCCTGAATGCGGTATGCAAATAACAGGCAAGGTTGCTTTATCCTCGGTTCAAGCTTTTAAAGAACAGTTAATGGAACTCGAATCACACCGTAAAAAGACCTTTGGTGGTATGTTTGGTGTATATGCAACCGCAGATCCCGTTGATAAGCAAAAATTAACGTTGATTAAGAATTTCCCGATTCCAAGTTCGATTGATGACTGTTTAGAATTTATGATGTTTGCAATAGCAAATATCGATGTTAAATTATCAAAAAACACTTGGATGAACTCGGGTCAGAATATGGAAATATTGGCTATAAATATGCCCAAAGCTATAAGCGATGCTTGGGTCGCAAAAATGGAACAAGTGTATAAAAAAGCTGAAATCATATTCCCGAATGACCCAATATTTGCAGGAATGCAAAAAATGTATTTTGATAAAATGAAAGAATTGAAGATAAAAGTTAAATAGTATCGAAAGTGAGGTAGTT
>CAZFPH010000151.1:0-2387 GCA_964520955.1 uncultured Lachnospiraceae bacterium | reverse complement strand
GTCGTTAAATAAAAAAGAGCACTCAAACACAAATAAGTGTTCGAATGCTCTCAGAGTGGTGGAGCCCGTGATAACTAAATTGAACTCTGCACAAATCAATTAAAAAGTTTTCACAATCAATGAACTAAATTCATTTTCGTTAAAAAATGGCATTTCCATTTTTTGTGGTGTTAAATTTTGTTTAACAAACCAATGTTCTCTGTGCTCAAAATTTATGGTTGGATAATCTTTTAATAAATTGTTTGTATCTTCAATTATAAAAACTATTTTTGACGAAAAACTATCAACCATATTTTTAGTTAAAACTTCATATTTTTGATTTTTATCATCATAAGACATCATTCTATTCAAAGTGTAAATTAAACATATTCCAACTTCTTTTGAAAAGCTTGATATTTGATTTATAAAACTTTCAACCATTTGAATATCTTTCTTTTTTAGTAGATGTGAATATTCAACAACACAAACAATATAAGGCATTTTTTCTTCTGCCTGTTTGTTATATTCTTCAATATTTTGTGTGCCACTCTCTTTGATTTTCTGATATCTAAAAACTGATTCTTTTGCTAGTCTATCTAAGGCATATATGCATTTGTCATAATCTCTTGTAATTGGACCATCAACTTCTAAATTTTGAAGCATAAATTTTGTGTGTAAAATTTTATCATATAAACCGAGTTCAACACCACCAAAATCAAGTAACAGCATCTTCATTTCTTCAGGTGAACACTTTAAAAACAATCCACAAACAAGTGAATGAATAAAAGAAACTTTTGGTGTTCCCATTTGACCAACAACAAGCAAGTTATTAAGATTGCATAAATTTTCAATAATTAAATTATCATACCCATCTTTTCCAACTATAACTGGTAGTTTTAATTCATTATTTAAAAATTGGTCACTATTTAAAACATATCCTTTCTTCATATCATAAACTTCCTTTAAAAACTTCATCAAACCACTCTTTTAACTGCTTTTCATCATTGAAATCTTTCACAATAAACTCCTGTCCTCTTTTTGCAGACATAAAGCAGTTTGGTTTTTGAGATTTTTCTTTGTTGTGGTAGGTAATCTCACAACCTTTAAACATTGATGGTAAATTCCAACAAGTTAACAAATGATTTGGATTAATGTCTTCATTTTGTTGAGTTGTCAACTATTTTTTTATAATTATTGAAAAAAAATCCACAGTTTGTATAATAAAAGTAAACAATATGTGGAGTTATGGAGAAAAATATGAACTTAAAAGAAATTAGAAAACGAAAAGGACTTACCCAATTAGAAGTTGCAGAACAATTAAATCTTTCCGTTCAAGCTTACAGTAATTATGAAATTGGTCGTAGAGAACCAGATTTTGAAACACTAAAAAAACTTGCTGATTTATTTAATGTTTCAATAGATTACATATTAGGAAGAAATAATGCTGAGTTTGTATCACTAAGTAGAAATGTTGTTAAAATTCCTATCTATGGCGAAATACCTGCTGGAATACCTATTGAAATGATTGAAGATTCTTTTATTGAAGACTATGAAGAAATTGATGCACTATTAACTCGTGGTGGCAGTGTATATTTTGGTTTAAAAGTAAAAGGTGATTCAATGTTTCCTGAATTTCGAAATGGTGATACTTTAATCCTTAAACAACAAGATGACTGTGAAAATGGTTCTTTTTGTGCTGTTTCTATAAACCACACAGAATGCACTTTTAAAAAAGTCATAAAAAAAGAGAGCGGTTTGACATTACAACCGCTCAATCCTAATTTTGAACCTATGTTTTTCACAAATCAAGAAGTAATAGAACTCCCTATCACCATTCTTGGAGTTGTTAAAGAAGTTAGAAGAAGTTATTAAGGAGCTCACTATGGAAAAAGTCGTTATTTATGCAAGATATAGCTCAGACAGACAAACAGAACAATCTATCGAAGGTCAACTGACAGTTTGTCAGGATTTTATCAACCGCAACAATTTTAAACTTGTTAATACATATATTGACCGAGCAATATCAGGAACAACCGACCATAGACCTGATTTCCAAAAGATGATAAAAGATTCTGAAAAAGGTCTCTTTAAATATGTTATTGTTTATAAGTTAGACAGGTTTGCTAGAAATAGATACGATAGCGCTATTTATAAAAACACCTTAAAAAAGAATGGAGTTAAGGTTCTTTCTGCATGCGAAAATATCACAGATGCCCCTGAAGGAATTATTCTTGAATCTTTACTCGAAGGAATGGCAGAATATTACTCTGCTGAGCTTTCACAAAAAATTAGAAGAGGTCAAGTTGAATCTTTTAAAAAGAAAAATACTCTTGGAGGACTTGTTCCGTTTGGATTTAAGACAGTTGACAAAAAATATGTAATTGACGAAGAAAAAGCCCCTGTCGTGA
>CAZFPH010000150.1:0-2410 GCA_964520955.1 uncultured Lachnospiraceae bacterium | reverse complement strand
AAATGGTATATATTATTATGGTAATGCAACTTCAATGATTGGTTTTGAAAAGTTCATTACAAAGCAAACATCTTTCAAGGCAAACCTAACAGAAAACAACAGTTCTAATATTCTTGGCACTGGAGAACTTATCAAATATCCACAACTGCTAAAAAAGATACTCAAAAACTGCTAGTTATCAACTTTTGCCCGCTAATATTCTAAAAACATTTGGTATTGACAAATAATAAAAAAATGGTTATAATATTTTTGTAAATTTTTACAACAAAGATATAAATAATTTTTATATGTTTGTTGTTTTTTAAAGCAATCCATTATTAGGAGAATGTATTATGGAATCGAAAAAAAAGAAAAAATTGATAACCATATTGCTTGTTGTTTCAGTTTTAGTTATCGCTTCTGTAATTAGTATAGTGCTAGTTGTAAAAAATTCAAAAGACAAATCTAATTCAGGCACACCTGCCACAAATGTTAGTATGACCACAGATGAAATCAAACGTAACGAAGCTGAAAAAGCTATTATCAGAAAAGAAGTTCCTGAAAATTATAACGGAAGTTACACATTTTCCCACGTCGGAACAATATTCTATAATGAAAAGTTATCAAATGAACAGATAAGAGCAATGTTAGAAAGCCAGGGTGCTAAAAACGGCGATGAAAACACTTTTAAAGATATTCTAAACAGTTCTAAATCTGCTCAAGTAAATGCAAATGGTGAAATTATAGTGCTCAGCCACGGAAGATACACCTGCAGTTATTCAAAAACAAAAAAGATTATTGAAACTGGCGTATATTATGGTAACGACGACCTTTGTGATATTCTTATTCGCAATACAAGCACAAATAAACACGAGCAAAAATACAAGATGTCACTCACATATCAAACTGACACGCTTGGAGCAAACTCAGGAGCATCAAATCTAGAAACAGATAACCAGATTGTAATTTTCAGAAACATTGTAAGTGATAACGACCCTAACCTAGTGTTAATGACAATATCGTACGTGTATAACAGAATTAAAGATACAACAGATATAATCCAAAATGATGATTTAATCTTTAATATATAAAGGAGAAAAACAATGAAAAAAATTAGCAAGATATTACTAAAAAGTTTTACTTTAGTCTTTGCAGTAATGTTCGCAGGATTTTCATTTATCGGTTGCTCAAACTCTAAATCAAAAACAGCAGTTCCAGCAGCAACTGAAATAACCGATACAACAAACACAACTGAAAATGCAGAAACAACAACTGAAGAAGATAATGAAACATCAATCGAAACTGAAGAGACTGAAGAACTCCCTTCAGAAAATGAAACTGAACAAGAAACAATTATTGATTTCACTACTCTTGACGGCATCTATCAAATCACAAAAACAATCACTTTTGATGATGCAGACCGCACAAACGCTGACGAAGTTATCACATACTTCAAAACAAGAGATTTCAATGGCGTTTACAATGTTATAGAAAGTTTAGGTTACGAAGATTTCAACCCTATCTACACTGAAGAATCTACTGGAAAAGTATACGAAAAAATGTTATTCTTTACAGAAGGATTTATTACTGGAATTGAGTCACATAACGGCGGATATTATTTCTTAGATAGCGAAATCGTTTTAGCTGACCAAATGATTAGCAAAGTTGAATATAATACAAAATCTGACGAATATATTCTATATTTCGTGTTCACATATATCGATGAAACATCTCTTGAATTAGTTGAAACTCCATTACTTTTCAAAGTTCCTGTTAAAAATATTAAACTTTCAGAACACCTATTTGATGGCAACGCTTATATTTACAAAGAAAATTCAGCAATCGTAAAAATTGACAATAACGACATTTTAACTCAAGAAGCTTATGAAGCAAAATTAGCAAAGATTTTTGAACTTAAATCTTCTGAAAACACATTTGATCAAGTTGCAACAAAATTAGCATCTTATATCTATTTTGTTTCTGACGATACTTCAAGACTCTCAATAATCACTGTTGATGAAAAAGGATTATATTTCTCATATTGTGAGCTTTCAGCAAACACATACTATTCAATTGCTGGGCTTAACCTTAAGTTAGAAAAACATATCTATAACCTTGAAACAATGACTGAAGAAATCACTCTTTCAATTTCAATTCAAGGCAACACTAGATTACTATTTACAATCACTTCTTTATAAAAAAATCCACCATCTGGTGGATTTTTATTTGGTTAAATTCACATATTTCAGATTATAAAATATATTTCGCTCGATAATATCTCAAATTGTAAAAATTATATTACGACCAACTTTATTTTTAATATAAAAAAGAAGCCAATGGCTTCTTTTTGTTTTGTTTTTTATAATTTAAATATTACAAAATTTCGAGTTTCTTATGGAACGTCTTTTCAAAATCACGACCAACATCCATA
>CAZFPH010000149.1:0-2435 GCA_964520955.1 uncultured Lachnospiraceae bacterium | reverse complement strand
CGGTATACTCAAGCCCTTATGAAATTGGACTTAGACTTAGCGATACATTAAAACATATTATAACTGCTGTTTTGGGAAATTTTTCAAGAATTTACCTAAATCTGATTGGTTTTGCCTTTTTGTGTATATTATTTCCGTATATCTTTGTTCAAGTTTCAGTGTTTAACATTTCGTCAATACTTCAACAAAAGTTCACAATGAACATGGACATTAACTATGTTCAGAACACCCTCCAAACACTTAAATATAGCATTAAGTTTTCACTTGCAAATATTTTGTTTAGCTTGCCATTCTATGCTCTTATCATTGTTGGGCTAGAAATTTATTTAGTAACAGCAAAAACAGCATTATCAGCCATTATTGGATTAATTATACTTTCAGCTTTTGTGATTATTATCATTTCTGTAAAAATTTCAATTTTTTCTTGTTACACTGGCTATATGGTTGATAAAAAATGCGACCCATTTACTGCTTTTGGAAAAGGTCTTTTAATGGTTTTTAAAAACTTTTGGAAGATTTTTTCAATCAGCATTGTGCTCACATTAACAATCATCTTTGTTAATGGTTTTATTGCATTATTCACATTTTTCTCTGGATTAATCGTAACCATTCCAGCAACATTTGTTTTGATTGCAACCTATAATCTTGTTACATATTTTAACATTAGCGGAACTAGATATTACTTGAGCAATTCAATAATATACAACCCTGCAAAATATACTGTAAAAAAAGATGATTTTGATGGTTCAGTTTTACCGCCAGAAGAAGTAAAAGAAATCCAAGTGACAACAACAAAAATGAAAAAGAAATATAAGAAAAACTCATCAACAAATTCAAAAACTAATAAACAAAAAATAAAGGAAAATAAAAAATAGTATGGAAGAGAATATAAAAACAAATCAATCTAACAATTTCAATCCAACAAAAAAACGTACATTTACTGAAACAGAGCAAACAGCTGGTTCATATAATGTTGGAATGAAAAAAAACAAAAAAAGTTTACCAAAAAAATTAGTAAACCAAGTTAACAGACATTTAAACGAAGTTAATCAAAATCTTAATCTTGAAAACATTGAGCAAGAAAACTTAATGGCTAAAACTGCAGGAAAGGGTCGTGTAAAAACTAGCAAAAACAACAAAGTTAAAATTATCTTTCTTGGCGGAATAGGTGAAATCGGAAAGAACATCACAGCAATCGAATACGGCAACGATATGATTATTGTTGACTGTGGTCTTGCTTTCCCAAGTGAGGAAATGCCAGGCATTGACCTTGTTATTCCTGATTTTACATACATCAAAGAAAATGCTCACAAATTGAAAGGTATTGTTATCACACACGGTCACGAAGACCACATTGGAAGCTTGCCTTATCTTTTAAAAGATATCAAAGCACCAATTTATGGTAGCCAAATGACACTCACACTGCTTGATAACAAAATACGTGAACACAAAATCACTGGTGTAAAAGGTATTTGCGTTAAACCAGGTTATTGCGTTAAACTCGGCTGTTTTTCGGTTGAGTTTGTTAAAGTTAACCACTCAATACCGGGAGCATTTGCTTTATCAATCGATTCTCCTGCAGGTATAATTTTCCACACTGGCGACTTTAAAATTGACTACGAACCTATTGATGGAGAAGTTATCGACCTTGCTAGAATTGCAGAAATCGGAAGAAAGGGCGTGACTTTGATGCTTGCAGAAAGCACAAACGTTGAAAGACCTGGTTATACACTTTCTGAAAAAAGGGTGGGCGAAAACCTAGAAAGAGTGTTTATTGATAACGCCGACCGCAGAATTTTTGTTGCAACTTTCTCAAGTAATATTTACAGAGTTGAACAAATCATCGACCTTGCAATAAAATACAAACGTCGTGTTGCAGTTGTTGGAAGAAGTATGATTAACAATATCGACGCAGGTATGAAAATTGGTGCATTCAGATTTGATAAGAGCGTATTTATCGACATCGAAAAAATCGCTTCACTTGAAGACAAAAATGTTTTAGTACTTTCTACTGGAAGCCAAGGCGAACCAACTAGTGCACTCTCTAGACTTGCAAATGGTGAATTTAGCAGAGTTGAAATCGGAGAAAACGACACAGTTATTTTCTCAAGTTCTCCAATACCAGGTAATGAAAATATGATTAACGCCGTTGTAAACAATCTTTACAAAAAAGGTGCTATTGTTGTAACAGAAAATGTACACACCTCTGGTCACGCTTGCCAAGAAGAACTCAAGACGATTCACAATTTATTGAATCCAAAGTTCTTTATACCAGTTCACGGCGAGTATAGACACCTTAAAGAACACGTTATTTTATCTGAAAAAATCGGTATGCCAAAAACAAATTGCATAATCCCAGAAATTGGAAACGTTGTTGAACTTACCAAAAATACAATGGTTCTCAAGGGTAATGTTCAAGCTGGCGAGCAACTTGT
>CAZFPH010000148.1:0-2470 GCA_964520955.1 uncultured Lachnospiraceae bacterium | reverse complement strand
AAATGTAGCAACTGCAAGTTTACGGATAACTTTACCTACTCTTCAAACAAAAACACCTACAGGGTTAAGAGAAGAAGAATTGCCTATTGTTATTTTGAGTTCACCAAAAAATTGAACAAGAAAAAATCGGCACATAATTTAATAAATTTAATAGATTAAACTCAATTTAGTTGCTAAAAAATAAATACTTTGTTATATTAAAAGTACTAACAAGCAGTTTCGGAGGAATTTATGGTTAAAGATTATATCATAGGTGGATTAATAATTTTAGCTATCGTTATTGCATTTATTGTTTCAATTGCAAAAACAGTTAAAAAAGCAAAAATCAGAGCGGAAGAAAAAACTCGTGAAGTTGATGAAGTTGTTGAAAAACACGGTGTTCGCTACACACCAGAAGCAACTATTGTTGATGAAAAAGGCAATGATAATGTTACATTTATCAAAGGCGATATCGTAATCAAACCAAGAAAGGTTATGAAAGTTGGTAAAGGTCTAGATATCAAACCTGGCAAATGGACAATCCTTGCAACTAACGACAAAGCAACAACATTCAATGTTCGTATTGGAAACTATGTTCAAGAATACAAACACGGTCAAGAAGTTGTTCTTTCTGAGGGCGATGAAGTTTGCCCAACAAGCACAACAATCATTTTAAGATAAACAAAAAACACCAGTTACTTGCTGGTGTTTTTATTATTCTTTTTTCTTTTTTCATACATACGAATTTTTTCTTGCGATGCTGATTGCTTATTTGGCAAAACTCCCTCTTTAAATTTGTGCAAAAATTCAAGAAGCAACAAATTTGCCTCTTTTGCCGGCTCACTGCTCCAGCTTAGCGAAAAGCAATGGTTTTGAAAAACTGACTTTGAATGATAACTTTCATAATAAATATCTTCTTCATCAAATTTCTTTGCCAAAATCTCAGTTTGTCCTCTGCAGAGGATATCCTTTTCAGCATAGATCAAAAACGTTGGTGGAAAAGCACTATCAATATACTCAAGCGGTGACAAGCAATCCTTATACTTATAATCTTCAAACTCGCTTTCCTTTATGCCTATGTAAGTCTCAAATACAACTTTATTAAGATCCAAAAACATACGTGTTTCAAGAGTTTTTTGAATATCATATAGCCCGCAATTTAATATACTCGCACCAAATTTTATCTTTGGCTTAACGTTAAATGCCTTTTGAAGTTTTTCATTTTCCGAAATTACAGCAAGCATACTCGCATAGTACGCCCCTGCACTATCACCACAAACCACAATTTTTGTTAAGTCTAAACTTAACATTTTTTTATTTTTATAAATCCAGTCACAAGCCCCAAACAAATGCTTTATCGGCATTGGAAACTTACATTCTGGGCTAAGGCCATAATTCGCATTAACAACAAAAAAACCCTCTAACGCAAGCCAAGTGCAAAACTGTTTGCGGTACTCTTTTCCACCTGCAACAAATCCGCCTCCGTGAATATTGAGTATTACTGGATATTTACCCTTTTTCTTTGGAACATAATAATAATCAAGCAAACAGGTCTTCGTATCCATTGTGCTATACAAAACGTCTTTAGTCACAACAACTTCATCTTGATTTTCAAAGACAAAAATTTCATTTTGCTTTTTGTTAAATGCAACATCAATTGTCTCAAACACACTTTTTGCAATATTCATTTTTGCCTCCTACACCTAATATTTCCCACTAACCACCAAATTAAACTTTTCTTTGAGTTCTTCTAAGTCTTCTTCCGTGATTTCGTATTTTTTTATTTTATTATTACTGATTTCATAGAGTGCATCAGTAAAAAGAATATATATTTTATTAAAATTTCTCCTGTAGTAAACCTTAATTTTTTGATACTCATTCAAAATTTCTCGAACATTCTTCTCCGACCTAGCCCTGTAAATACTGAGTATTGCAAGGTTAACCTCACCATTAATTGCCTCGTAACTGCCACTATTTAACTTATCTAACTTTTTATTTAATATGGTAAAAAATAACCTTTTTGAGTAATATGCGGAATGACCTAGGTCATTGGTTGTCCAAGCCTCAACTTTGCCATCTTTGACAAACAACCTAACCTCATAATGCGATAGTTTATGCTTGATATAATGTTTGAGTTTTGTGGCGTCTCCCTTAAATTCATCGTACTTTGACCAAATTAAGTTAGCCGCAAAGTCTTCAGCCTGCTCAGCCTGAACAACCTCTATTCCAAGCGTTCCAGAAGCATTTTTAATGTCAGGATATTTTCCGTATTCATCGCCCACAAAAAGAAGCGTATCAGTGTACACTTTTTTTCTTAAAAAATAAGCCATCATAATCTCTGTCTTTTTAGCAGACTTTGAAACCACCAAAAACTTTCCCACTATTCCTCCAACAATCCTTACAATATTATTATAGTGTCAAAAAAAAATAAAGACAACTTTAATTTTAGTTAAGTTATCTTTATTTAAACAAAAATCATTTAATTTATTAA
>CAZFPH010000147.1:0-2627 GCA_964520955.1 uncultured Lachnospiraceae bacterium | reverse complement strand
ACATATGGTTGACATTGAAAGAAAATGTTTTATCTAACAACGAAGTCACTGAATTCACAAATCTTGATGATGCAATTGAAAAATTACTAAATGGCAATTGTTTGATTTTGGTTGACAATGCTGATGTTTTGCTTGGATGCGACATTGAAAAAATTACCGTTCGTGCTGTTGCTGAACCGCCAACAAGTGTTGTGATTAAAGGGCCAAGAGAGGGTTTTAATGAAAGTTTAAAATATAACCTTGCAATGATTCGCCAGCGAAGCAAAAGCGAAGATTTGGTGGTCACAACTATCGACATTGGAAATATCACAAAAACTCAAGTTGCTGTTGTTTATTTCAATTCAATTGCAGACAAAAAAAATGTTAAGCAAATCATGAAGCGTCTAAAAGGGATTAACATTGATGGAATTGTTGACAGTCATTATTTGGTGTCTTATCTTCAAAAAAATCCAAAATCATTATTCAAGCAAGTTGGCGACACGGAAAAACCAGATGTTCTAGTTGGAAAAATGCTTGAAGGCAGAATTGGAATTTTGGTTGACGGCAGTCCAATTGCTTTAACTCTACCTTTCATTTTAATTGAAGATTTGCAGAATGCTGATGATTATTATAGCCAACCAATTCGTGTATCCTTTGTTAGAATTCTTCGTTTCATTGGTGTTATTCTTGCTGTTCTATTACCTGGAGTTTATGTTGCGCTTGAAAAGTATCACTATAAAATTCTTCCAACTGAATTTTTGGTAACCATCATGAACACAACTCAAGGAATTCCATTCTCACCTTTTATTGAACTGCTGTTTGTGGTTTTGTTGTTTGAAATTTTGTATGAAGCAAATCTAAGAATGCCACAATATTTTGGAATGGCAATGAGCATTGTGGGCGCATTAATTTTGGGCGAAACTGCAATTAATGCAGGGCTTGTTAGTCCGCCTGCAGTTATGATTGTTGCACTTTCAGGAATTACCTTTTACATTATTCCAAGTCAAGCAGCACAATTTTCAATTCTTCGCCTGCTCGCTTTAATCATTGGTGCAGCAGTTGGTCTTTATGGCATTTTAATATTTTGCGTGTTTATCATTTCTTATCTTTCAAGTTTTGATAGTTACAACAGCGCATATCTTGCCCCAACAGCACCATTTATTCGTGACGATCAGAAAGATTTATTTAAACGAGAAATTATAAAGCAGATGAAAAGACGACCGAAATCTATTTCAAACAATCGAGAAAATTTGAACAGAAGGAGCAAACATGAAAATTAATTATAGACAACTTTCAATTATGCTCTTTATGAGTTTTATTTCGCTTAAGTTTTTGGTTTTGCCGAGTGTGTTATATATTCACAGCGGAAACATGAGTTGGTTGGTTGTTCTTGTTTTAATGTTGCTTGATGGAATTTATGCAATACTTACAATCGACATGATGCGAAAAAATAAAAACAAAAACATAAACGAATTTATGAACGATACAATTGGACCAGTTTTAACAAAAATCTTCTTATTTGTTTTGGCAGTTAAGTTCACACTTCAAGTTGCAAATATTGTTAAAGGTCTTGAGTTCTTCGTTGTTGAAAATTTTTATAACAACTTTTCGTGGGTTCTATATGTTCTTCCTTTGATGGCATTAACAGGTTATATGATATATAAGGGGTTAAGAAACATTGCTCGTGTTCAAGAAATGTTTTATCTTTCAATTATCGTTGGTTGTGTTTACATTGCCTTTAAATCTTTTGCCGATGTTGACTCTCTTGTTTATATGCCCATGTTTAAAGAAGGTTTTATTCCACTCATAACTAGTGGTTATAGACACCTAAGTTGGTTTGGATCTTCAACATTCTTGCTTGTTTTGTTTGGAAAAGTGGACTTTTCAAACGAGAAAAAACGAACTTCAATAATGTACATTGTTTTTGCAATTTTGTTGGTGCAGTTGTTATATTTCGTTTTCTATGGATTGTTTGATATGACAAGTCCTACCCACACTTTTGCAATCAGCGACATAAGTCAATTTTCTTCAAGCAAATCAATTATTGATGAACTTTCTTGGCTTGTGGTATCCCTATGGGTTGTAACTCAATCAATTCAAATTGCGCTTTATGGTTATTGCCTTGTGATAACTTTAATGTTCCTATTTAAGATTAAATCGAAAATTGTTGTTATAACTATTGTTGATTTGTTGATTTTTGCGCTTGGTTATGTTGGAAGTGCTACAATAAATTTAGAGCAAATTTTCTTCACACCAATAGCTTCAATTGTCACAATTGTTTCGCAATATGTTATTCCTCTTGTGTTACTGTTAGGTCAGTTTGTGAACACACGAAAAATCAAACGACAAAGTTTGGGGGTTAAAAATGAAAAAATTGAAAACTATATTTAGCCCAAGAAAACTTATTCTTTGGATATTTTTAATAATTTTAATTATAACAGTTCCAGAAATAACCAAACCAGCCATGAGTGAAACCGAAGCAATTGTAACCATGATGAGCATTGATAAAGTTGATGAAAACATTAAAGTTGCAACAGCAGTTTTAACCCCGGCAAGCGAGAAAAAAGCAAACTACGAAGTTTATTCAGGAATTGGAAAAACTGTTGGCGAGGCGGTTGAAAATGTTTCTCTCGCTCTAGGGAAAAGCA
>CAZFPH010000146.1:0-2656 GCA_964520955.1 uncultured Lachnospiraceae bacterium | reverse complement strand
TATTTTATTAGGGTTTGCAAATGTTGGTGGTCGGGTTTTCCGACGGCTTAGGAGGGGGCCGTAATATCCACTTTACTATGGGAACGAATTGTGACGATTTAAAAGTTATACAACACGACTGGAGTATAGCATAAATTTTTGATAATTGCAATTATATGACTTAAAATTCTTTAATTTAATGCAAATTTGGTAGTTAATGATAAAGATTTGTCAGGAGATTGTTTTTGTTTGAAATAATGATTTCTATTTGTTAATCTTAAAATATAAAAGGAAAAAGGGGAGAAAGTATGTACGAAAATGTTGGATTGATTATTTTGAATGGGTTTAAAGACAGAGGTGAAAGGGTTAATGATTATTTAGGTGAACTTTTGGGTGAAAAGAGAAATTACATTATTGATATTGAATGTCCAAGGTTTAGTAATGGCGAGGGTAAGGTAAAAATTAATGAAACAGTTAGAGACAAAGATATTTACATCATTGCCGATACTGGGAATTACAGCCAAACATATAAGCTTTATGGCAAGGAAAACAATATGAGTCCTGATGACCATTATCTAGATATCATTAGAACAATTTCTGCAATAAGTGGAAAAGCAAGAAGAATCACGCTTTTTATGCCACTTATGTATTCGTCAAGGCAACACCGCAGAAAATCTAGAGAATCGCTTGATTGTGCAATGGCACTCAGGTATCTTGAGTATATAGGTGTTAACAATATTATTACATTTGATATTCATGACCCAGAAATTCAAAATACAATTCCAACGGGAAGTTTCGATTCAATCTTTCCTATTTATTCAATATTAAAGCAATTTATTGCTCAAGAAAAAGAGTATATTTCAAAAGAAAAAATGGTTGTTATCAGCCCTGATACTGGGGCAATGGAGCGAACTAGAAAATATGCAAGCATATTAAACTTAGACCTTGGACTTTACTATAAACGCAGGGACTACACAAGAGTGGTTGAAGGGAAAAACCCAATTCTTCAGCACGAATACATTGGACCAGATGTTTCGGGCAAAAGCGTGCTGATTATTGATGATATGCTGTCTAGTGGCGAAAGCATTATTGATATAGCTAAAAATATGAAGGAAAAGGGTTGTTCTAATGTTTATGTTATCACCACCTTTGCGTTCTTTACTGATGGGCTTGAAAAATTTGATAAGCTTTATAAAGAACGTCTGATTACCAAGGTTTATTCAACAAATGCTTCTTATTTAAATCCAGACCTTGCAAGCCGTGACTGGTTTCAAGAAATTGACCTTACTAAATGTATTTCAAAGGTCATTACCGCACTTGTTACAAACGTTGGCATTAGTGAAATTATTGATTCAAAGGCAAAATTGAAATTATTACTTGAGCAACTACAAACAAAATAACAATTAGTCTTGCATTTGCAAGGCTTTTTATCTTGCTAAAATTATAAAAATTAATAATAACAACAAATTAATATTATAAGGAAATTTTATTAAAAGTTGTTATTTTTTAATTGCTCAAAAATTCGTCATATATTATATTATAAGTGTATGATTGTCTATGGCTACTTTGTTATGTGGGTCATATAGTAAACACAGAAGGAGAGTTTATGAAAAAAAGATTATTTAGCTTAATAATGTGTCTTATTTTTATAATTCCTTGCGGATTTATTTTAACTGCTTGCGGAAAAGCAAAACCAAAATCAATATCAGTATCAGGAGCTGTTACTGAATTTTTGTATCAGGACGAATTTACTTTTGGTGAAAATGCAAAGGTTGAAATAGAAATGAGTAAGGGTGATAACATTAAGTATGATACTAAAAACCTAGTTTACAACGCCGAAACAAAAACCGCTGAAACAGACAACTATAAAATTGACTATTCAGCTTATAACGGCAATGTTTTAGGGGAGTACGAAATTAAAGTTATCTACAAAAATGATACCTCTCTAACTTGCACATACAAAGTAAAAGTTGTTGCAAGACCTTTTACCGATACTGATGTCACAGCGACTGATTATTCAGGCGTTTATGATGGTGCAGAACATTCAATTGCGGTTTCTTGTGTTATTGATGGTGCAGAGATTACCTATAGCATAGATGGTGTAACTTACACTGCAGAAAATCCAAGCTTTGTAACAGCTGGTGAGTACGTTGTGTACTTTAAAATTGATAAAGAAAATTATGCACCACCTGTAACAGGCACGAAAACAGTAAATATTGCAAAGAAAGAACTCACACTAACTTGGGGAAGTACAACATTCACCTATGACAAACAAGAACAAGTTCCTAGTTGTGAAATTTCTGGTCTTGTCGGCACTGACGAGTGTAGTGTTATAGTTACTGGTGGCGAGACAAATGTTGGAACATACATAGCAACAGCTTCTGCTGTTTCTAATGAAAACTACAAGCTTCCAGCAGAAAATACAAAAGAGTATGTTATTAATGCTAAAAAGATATCAAAGCCAGCAATTGATGGTTTAAGTGTGTTTGTTTATAATACTGAAGAGCAAAGTTTAACGCTCACAGGTGATATTGAAGAGGGTGCAGTTGCATCTGGAACCAATTCTGGTGTTAATGCAGGAAGATACACTTACACAATAACCCTTGAAAATGCCAACTATGTTTGGGAAGATGATACAACTGCTCAAGTGGTTTTGAATTGGGAAATTCAAAAGAAG
>CAZFPH010000145.1:0-2658 GCA_964520955.1 uncultured Lachnospiraceae bacterium | reverse complement strand
GTGACCTCCTTATTAGTTATATTCTTAGAACATTATATCACATATTTTTGCATATTTCAATATCATTTCAGGATATTTTTTAATGCCTGACCTGTGTAAGATTTTTCGCACTTTGCAACACTTTCAGGCGTACCCGTCGCAACAATCGTGCCACCATTGTCACCACCCTCAGGACCAATATCAATAATATAATCTGAAACTTTTATTAAATCAAGATTATGTTCAATAACAACAACACTGTTTCCACCAGAAACAAGTCTCTGCAAAATACCGATAAGTTTTTCAACGTCGTAAGTATGAAGTCCTGTTGTTGGTTCATCAAGAATGTACAGTGTTTTTCCTGTTGCACGCTTAGAAAGTTCTGTAGCAAGCTTAACTCTTTGTGCTTCGCCACCAGAAAGTGTTGTTGCAGGTTGACCGAGAGTAATATATCCAAGTCCAACATCATATAACGTTTGAAGTTTGTTCTTTATGCTTGGAATATTATAGAAAAATTGCAGTGCATCTTCAATTGTCATATTTAGCACATCATTAATGCTCTTGCCTTTATACTTAACTTCAAGAGTATTTTTGTTATATCTTTTTCCACCACACTCGTCGCAAGTAACGTAAACATCTGGCAAGAAATGCATTTCAATCTTAAGCAAACCATCGCCACCGCAAGCTTCACACCTACCGCCTTTTACATTAAAACTAAATCTTCCTGCGGTGTATCCCTTTGCTTTAGATTCAGGGAGAGTTGCAAATAATTCACGAATTGCAGAAAACACACCTGTATAAGTTACTGGATTGCTTCTTGGCGTTCTGCCTATAGGACTTTGGTCAATAACAACAATTTTATCTAGGTTTTCAATTCCTCTAATTTCTTTATGAAGTCCAACTGGCAAATTCGTTCTGTTAATTGCATTTGCAACAGCTGGATAAAGTATTTCATTAATCAAACTAGACTTTCCACTACCAGAAACACCAGTCACACACACAAGTTGATTGAGTGGGATTTTAACGTTAATATTTTTGAGATTATTCTGCTTAGCACCGAAAATTTCAAGTACTCTGACTGACATAGGTCTTCTTTTTTCTGGTATTTCAATCTTTCTCCTGCCCGATAAGTATGCCCCTGTTAACGAGTTTTCAACTTTTGCAACCTCGCTAGGTGAGCCTGTTGCAATAATCCTTCCGCCGTGAACACCTGCCATCGGTCCAACATCAATAATATAGTCAGCTTCCCTAATAGTCTCCTCATCGTGTTCAACAACAATAACACTATTGCCCAAATCTCTCAAATGCTTAAGAGTATCTATGAGTTTGTTTGTATCTCTTGGGTGCAAGCCAATACTTGGCTCGTCCAAAATATACAGAACACCCATAAGTCCGCTACCAATTTGTGTTGCAAGCCTAATTCTTTGAGCCTCACCACCAGAAAGCGTACAAGCAGTTCTAGAAAGTGTTAAATAATTTAATCCAACATTCACTAAAAACTGAAGTCTTGCATTAATTTCCTTAAATATTCCTTGCGAAATAATCCTTTCTTTTTCGGTTAACTTTAAACCATTAATCCAACTCTGCATCGCTGTAATGTTAAAATCAGTGACATCAATAATTGATTTGCCATCAATTTTAACAGATAACGCTTGTTCATTAAGCCTTTTTCCACCACATCTAAAGCAAGTTTTTGTTATCATATATTTTTCAATTTCGTTTTTGACAAAATCACTTGTTGCGTTTTGATGCCTACGATATAGGTTTGGTATAATACCTTCAAACTTTCCATTAAATTCACCATTAGTGGTTCTAACTTGAATTTTCTCACCATTTGTTCCAAAAAATAACATATCAAGCACTTGTTTTGGATAATCTTTGAGCGGAGTTGACATATTTACGCCAAATTTATCGCAAACTGCCCTAAAATACATATTGCCAAAACCATAATCTCCCCAACCAAATGTGGAAATTGCACCCTCAAGTAGTGATAAGTTCCAGTCTTTAACAAGTAAATCCTGCTCAATAATCATTTTTGAGCCAATTCCCAAACATTCTGGACACGCACCAATTGGTGTGTTGAAACTGAACAATCTAGAAGAAATTTCATTAAATGAAAATCCACAATCAGGACAACTATGCTTTGTTGAATATAAAACTTCAGTTCCATCAGTATCCACAATAACAAGTCCGTCAGCAAGCTTGAGTGCAGTTTCTAAGCTCTCAATAAGCCTTGTTTGCATATTATCGTTTCTGATTAACCTATCGATAACGACAGAAATTTCGTGTTTTTTCTGCTTATCTAACTCAATTTCATCGTCAATGCTATAAATTTTGCCATCTACTTTGAGTCTTATGTAGCCTTTTTTTCTAAAATCTTCAAAAAGCTCTCTATATTCACCCTTTTTTCCACGAATTACTGGAGCAATAATCATAATTTTTGCACCATTTTCAGCAGCCATAACACGATTAGCAATATTATCTACATTTGAAGAATTGATAGGCTTGTTACAATTAACGCAATATGGAACACCGATATTTGCGTAAAGTAATCTCAAATAATCATAAATTTCAGTAACAGTACCCACTGTTGACCTTGGGTTTGAAGATGTTGTTTTTTGGTCAATAGCTATTGCTGGTGAAAGTCCATCAATTTGTTCAACATCAGGTTTTTTCATT
>CAZFPH010000144.1:0-2665 GCA_964520955.1 uncultured Lachnospiraceae bacterium | reverse complement strand
ATGTCCGTAAAGCTGGTCACCGTTACCTGTATCAAATTCATACTCCTCTATTCCTGCAATTTCTTGACCTATTTTTCTATTTTCATTTGCAGGGCTAACAAAGTTAGAGAGATACTTTAAATAATGGTCACCGCCTGTTTTTTGACCATCATCTGAAAATAGTGTCTTAATTTTAGAAAGCAAACTACGCATAATTCACCTCACAAGTTTCTAGTTTAATTGTAGCACAAAGCCATATTATTTTCAATAAAATACAAAAAATAATTGCAAGTTAAATTTGAAATCAAAATCCATATAAATCCCAATAAAATAAGGTGTTATGTTTCACATAACACCTTATTTATCAAATCAAATCACATAGTTTGTCAATCGTTCCTGCACCAAGTATCATAACAACATCACCTTCAACAACTTCCTCCTTCAATTTTATAACTATTTCTTCATAAGTTTCAATAAGCTCCGCGTTTACCCTTTCTTTCACTCCATTTAATAACTTTAATGAATCGTAACCCTCAATTGGTTTTTCCCTAGCAGAATAAACAGGTGCTAAGATTAAATTATCCACACCATCAAAACAAGTAACAAAATCTTCATAAAGCATTTTTGTTCTTGAATATGTGTGAGGCTCAAACACTACGAAAATTTTACGTTCTTTTTTAGTCTTTAATCTTTTTGCGACCTCTACCATTTTCCTGATTTGCTCTGGATGATGAGCGTAATCGTGGAAAACATCTGCCTTATTTATTTCACCCACCCTTTGACATCTTCTTTGCACTCCTGAAAACTTTTCAATGGCAGTTTTGATATCTTCGAAATCAATCGTGCAAATTATCCCAACTAGTAAACAAGCAAGTGCATTTAGCACATTGTGCTTTCCAATAATGTTAAGCTTAATATTACCAAGAGTATACCCTAAAAACACTGCATCAAAACTATAATAGCATTGTTTGTATTCTTTTATATTCTTTGCATAAACATCTGCCTTTCTATCTAAACCAAAAGTCAGTGTATTTTCTTTTTTTATAATTTCTTCAGAGTTTAAATCATTGTAGCACGCAATATTTACACCACCAACTTTGGTGTTTTCAGAAAATTTTAAAAATGAACTTTTAACACCTTGTAAATTTCCAAAATAATCCAG
The DNA here is from genome assembly GCA_964520955.1 of uncultured Lachnospiraceae bacterium. GTDB lineage: Bacteria > Bacillota > Clostridia > Christensenellales > UBA1242 > RGIG1681. Next base: position 1,524 of record CAZFPH010000144.1, on the reverse strand, counting down.
ATGGTCAGCATCAATATTTAAAATAACCGAAATATCTGGTTTTAAATAAAGATAGTTATCCTTGTATTCACAGCTTTCCGTGATAAAAAACTTTTTGTTACCAATCTCAAAATTGTTTTTTGAGCTAGACAGCACTCCGCCAAGATGATAGGTAGGCTTTTTGTTTACCTGCTTAAACATTTCAATTATCATACCTGTTGTCGTTGTTTTTCCGTGGCTACCAGCAACAGAAATAACTGTTTTGTAATCTTCAGCAATAAGCGATAATAATTCAGCCCTTTTTATGAGCAATAATTTTTTTGCTATGGCGTATTTCAGTTCTGGATTATCATCTTTTATTGCAGATGAATACACCACAACATCAGCATTTTTCAGATTGGTAGCCTTGTGACCTTTTAGCACTACCACACCTTTCTTTTTTAATTTTTTCACTTCTTTATTTTCTGACTCATCAGAGCCCTGAACAAAAATTCCTCGTGCAAGTAACATTTGAGCAAGTGCACTCATACTTATTCCGCCAATGCCAATAAAGTGCACTCTTTTATTTTGTAAATCTTTCAAATTAAAATTTTCCATACTACATATTATTCTAAAAATCAATAAGTGTTATTTTTAAATTTAACCAAGCAAAAATAAGGTATTATGTTTCGCATAACACCTTATTTTATCAGCAATTGTAAAGATTTTTACACCCTAATAATGTAATTTTTAATTTATAGTTTTTTTAAAAAAATATCATTTTAATCGCAACAATAAAAGAATGCTGAATAATCAGCACTCTTTCTATTTAAACATATTTGCAAGATTAAGTTCAACATCTTTGTCGTCAACAAGAACAACTTGTGTTTTTTCACCATTACTTGTTTCTATACCAAAATAGAAATCACCCTCAACCATTTCTTGAAGTAAAAGAACATTTTTTCCTTCGATTTCTTTTTTGTTTTGAACTAAATAATCCTTTCCATCTGAAAGTTTTAAAATAGATTTATTTTTTATTTCCATAATTTATCTCCCATTAATTTAAATTGATTTGTTAGCTAAATTATTCCTGTTCAGGTTGACCTTTCGCTGATTCATCTTCTTTCATATATCCAAGCTCAATCAAAACTTTTTTAATTTCTTCTTCAATAATCTTATCATACTCAACAAACTTATCATCTATTTTGTCGAAATACTTACCAATTTTAGAGTTTCCATATATAGTTCCTGCAACACCACTTGCCATTCCTACTGCAGCACCAATTCCCCAACCAGTTCCTGGGTCAGCACCTGCAAGTGCTGCAATTCCATAACCAAAACCAGCTCCAGCCATTGTAATTGCTGTTGAACCACCAAAATAGTTAAGAACAGAAGCAACAGCCAATCCAACCTTTTGCAATACTCGCTTGTTATTTGCAGCCCCAAACTTTTCTAAAGCAACTTTTGCCCTAGCCTCCAAAATAGGTCTAACCTTAGCCATATATTCTTCTGGTGGTATTTGAGCAATAACATCTAACACATTGCCTTGTCCATAGAATTCAGTTT
>CAZFPH010000143.1:0-2699 GCA_964520955.1 uncultured Lachnospiraceae bacterium | reverse complement strand
GGCTTGCAACGATTTGTGAGAGACCACAAGGCTCGGTGAGTGATGGCATAATATAAATATCTGAACCTGAGTAAATCTTTTTGCCGATTTCGAGGCTATAACCAAGTGAAATGTGAACTTTTCCTGGGTATTTATTGTTAAGATATCTGAAGAAATCTTCAAACTCTCTTTCACCTGAACCAACACCAACAAATTGAATGTCAAGTTCATTGATTAATTTTTCGATACAGCATTTGATGAGGTCGAAACCTTTGATAACTGTCATTCTTGAACAGAAAGCAACGATTGGCTTGTCTGGATTAACTTCAAGACCCATTTCTTTTTGAAGGAGTTCTTTATTTTTTGCCTTGCCTTCCATATTGTCAACATCGAAGTTTGTGTAGATAACTTTATCTGTTGCTGGGTTATAGAAAGAATAGTCAAGTCCATTTAAAATACCTTTTAGTTTGCCAGCATTGTTAATAACAACTGAAGATAAGCCGTTGCTGTGCTCAAGTGTTTTGATTTCTTCGGCATAAGTAGGGCTAACAGTGATAACCTTGTCAGATGTTTCGATTGCTGCTTTCAAGATGTTAACGTCTCCGTCACAGTCGAGAAGTGAGCGATATCTTTCGTCGATACCAAGAACGTCGGTCAAAATTTGTGAACCATATCTACCTTGATATTGAATGTTGTGAATATTTAAAATTGTTTTGATGTTTTTATATCTTTCGTCCCACTCACTTGTTTTGAGATATGTTGGTATTAACGCTGATTGCCAGTCGTTAACGTGCAAAATATCTGGGAAGAAGTCGATGGTTGGTAAAATTTCGAGTACACCTCTTGAGAAGAACGCAAATCTTTCGCCATCATCAAGGTAACCATACTCACCGCCATCACGTTTGAAGTACTTTTCGTTATCGATAAAGTAATACTTAATTCCCTCGTAGTCGTATTCAAACACACCACAGTATTCCTTTCTCCAAGAAAGTGTAACGTAAATGTGTCCGATATACTTGAAATCCTTTCTGAAACAATAAGGAATGTTGCTATAGAGCGGAATAATTGTTCTTATATCGAAATTTGGGCTTTCTTTTTTGATTTCTTTTGGAAGGCTTCCACATACGTCTGCAAGCCCGCCAGTTGCACAAAATGGTTGTGCTTCAGAAGCTACAAAAAGTATCTTTTTTGTGATTTCTACTTCGGCAGGTTTTTCAGTTTTCACTGCTTTTTTTGAAGTTGCTTTTGTTGCTTCTGCCTTTTTTGTTGATTTTTTAGTTGTTTTTTCCATAAATTCTCCTAAAATTTTAAGATTTTGTTCTAGCTTAGGCTTGTTTTGTTTTCTAAGTTAACAATTTTTCTTGGTCTGCCTTTTGGTCTTTTTGGCCTATTTGCAAGTTCTGGGTCAATAGGTTTTCTTGGTCTGCCTTTTGGTCTTTTTGGTCTATTTGCTAGTTCTGGGTCGATTGGCTTTCTTGGTCTACCTTTTGGCCTTTTTGGTTTGTTTGCTTCCTCTGGGTTGATTGGCTTTCTCGGTCTGCCCTTTGGACGCTTTGGTTTGTTTGCTTCCTCTGGGTCGATTGGTTTTCTTGGTCTACCCTTTGGTCTTTTTGCTTGAACAACCTCCACCGTTTTTTCTTCCACAATAATTTTTTGTGGATTATCTATAATTTCTTCAGCTGAAGTTGGTTCTGTGTTATGAGCCAAAATAATTTCGTCTGTTTGAACAATTGTCTGTACTGGCTCTTCTTTGCTTCTGAGCTCTTCTGGCACAAATTTTTGATTTACTTCTTTTTTATCAAAAATATTTTTGCCTGCCATTTTAGCTTCGATAATTTTTGTTACAACATTTTTTGCTTCGATTGTTGATTGGCTTGTGCGTTCCTTTTCACTCTCGTAAGCCGATTTGATTGTGACTGAAAAGTCGTGTTTTCTAAAGTATATAGCTGAGTTTGGCTCAAGAGTTAACTCGATTGAGTTTTCAAAGCCGTTAACCCTAACAGCATAGCTTTCAATTGTGCCATAGTGTCTGCCATTTCCGCCATACTTTGAATTGTTTGAATTTAAGATTTCTTCGTATCTACCAGCGTCTACGCCAACTCTATAATGTTCACGCCTTACTGGTGAGAAGTTTGCGATGCAAAGGATTGCGTCGCCTTTTTTATTTCTTCTTTCAAAGGCTACAATATTGTTGATATTGTCGTCAGCTGTGAGCCATCTAAAACCTTCCCAAGAATAATCAATTTCATAAAGTTCGCTGTTTTTGATATACAAGTTGTTAAGGTCTTTGGTGAAAGCGAACATTTTGTTGTGCTTTTCAAATTCAAGAAGCATAAAGTCTATACCCTTTGAATTGTTCCACTCGTCAAACTGAGCGAACTCGTTGCCCATAAACGATAACTTTTTGCCTGGGTGAGCGTACATATACATTAAAAACGTTCTCATCAAGTCAAACTTTTGATTGTACTCACCGTACATTTTGTTTAGGAGCGAACGCTTTCCGTAAACCACCTCGTCGTGAGAAATTGGAAGAATGAAGTTTTCTGAAAAGGCGTAGAACATTGAGAATGTTAATTTGTTGTGATTATCTTTTCTAAAAAATGGGTCAAGTGAAATATAAGAAAGCGTGTCGTTCATCCAACCAATATTCCACTTGTAGTTAAAGCCAAGCCCACCGATATAACCAGGTTTTGTAACCATTGGCCACGCGGTAGATTCTT
>CAZFPH010000142.1:0-2705 GCA_964520955.1 uncultured Lachnospiraceae bacterium | reverse complement strand
GCCCTCAACCGAACGGTTAAGCTGACAAAGCGAAAGCACTGGAACTTCAACTTCTTTTGCAAGCAGTTTTAAGTTTCTTGAAATATCCGCAACTTCGTTTTGGCGGTTATCGGCTTTTGAATCAGCTTTCATAAGTCCGAGATAGTCGATAACGATAAGATCTAAACCCTTTTCTCTTTTGAGTTTTCTGCACTTTGAAAGCACCTGTGATGGGGTGTTCATAGCGTTGTCGTCGATATAAATTTCAGCTTCGTCGATTTTCTTTTTAGCTTTCCAGATTTTTACCCAGTCTGCTTGGTCAAGATCACCACGAAGTGCCTTTGCCATTGAAACATTAGCAACTGAAAACAACATTCTTTGCATAAGTTGCTCTCTGCCCATTTCAAGAGAGAAGATTGCACACTTTGAGCCGTTGTTTATTGCCGCGTTTGAAACAATGTTCATAGCAAGAGATGTTTTACCAACACCTGGTCGAGCAGCAAGGATAACAAGGTCAGTTTTTTGCAAACCATTTGTTGCTTTGTCGATTGCGTAAAACCCGGTCTTTAAACCACGAAGAATATTCGGGTCTTTGTGGATTTCTTCAATTTTATTGATAACTTTCTCAAGAGCAATATTTGCACGCTCTAGAGCACCTGTTTGACCTTTTTCTGCAATCTCAAAAATAGACTTTTCAGCGAGACCAACAATTGATTCGTCTGAATCCTTTTCGTAAGCTTTGGCAATTGTGTCGCCACAAGCAATGATAACTTGCCTTAAAACCGAGTCACGCTTAACAATTTCAATATAATGATTAACGCTTGCAGCCGATGGCACAACGTTTGAAAGTGATGTTAAGTATGCAATGCCACCAATAGAGGTAATCATACCTTTCTTTTCAAGACTGTCGGCAACAGTTACGATATCAACTGGTTTTGATTCTTTAAATAAATCACGGATTATTTTGAAAATATTGCGGTGGGTTTCATTATAAAAATCAATGTCCTCAAGTTTGCTTACAACCGTGAGTGACGCTTCTGAATCTATGAGTGCACAGCCAAGAACAGACTGCTCAGCTTCAAAATTGTTTGGCAAAATTCTGCCATCAGATTCCAAAGCTCGCCTAAGCTCTTCTTGTCTTTTATCCTTTTGAGATATTCTTCTGTTTTCTGCCATTTATTACTCCTAAAATTTTAAGTTAACTAACTAAGCCCCTCTTTGAGGTTGTTTTTTCTCGTTAAGTTTTTCATCTAACATTCTTCTAAATTTTGCAATTTGCCTGTCAAGTTCTTCAATTTCAAGTGAGCGGTCTGCAACCTGCATACGCTTGTCATACATAATCATTTCCGAGCCAAAACCTGCGTCGAAATAAGCATCGCCTGAAAGACAACTTTCAAAAGCATTTCTTTCACTTATTCTCTTTTTTTCTTCCTCTAAAGCATCAATACTCTTTTGAAGATTTTTAATATCTCTATCGATTTGACTCATACTCCACCTCACCATAAACAACTATAAATTTAGTATAATCGACAAAATTTGCAAAGTCAATATCAAGTGCAATCAAAAGTTCTTTTTGTTGGTTTTTTATATTCCAAACTAGAACCTTTTGGCACAAATTATAACACGCAAATTCAAAATTTGTGGCACAAAAAAAGCCAAGCAATGCTTGGCGTTAAATTATAATGTTCTGTATGGTAAAAGAGCCATAACTCTTGCTCTTTTGATAGCACTTGTGAGCTCTCTTTGGTGAGCTGCACAAACACCAGTTGTTCTTCTAGGAATGATTTTACCTTTTTCTGTCATATACTTTCTAAGTTTTGCTGTGTTCTTGTAGTCGATACCTTCGTTCTTTTCAGCACAGAAAGCACAGATTTTCTTTGTTTCTTTACGGAACTTGTTAGGATTTTTATCATCATAAGAAGAATTATCTTTTTTAAATCTCTTATCCATAATTATCTCCTTTTAAAATGGTAAATTATCGTCGTCAATAGGCTCGAATTTGTTCACAACGTCAGACTTGCCAGTCGATTTTGAACCAGCAGATTCTGAAGCCACAAATTCATCATTATTTGAAGGACCCTTGCTTGATGCAAATTCAATTTCATCAACCACAACGTCTGTTGCAGTTCTCTTTGAACCATCTTGTGCATCATAACTTCTTGTTTGAAGTGAACCAACAAGTGCAACTTTGTTACCCTTTTTGAAATACTTGTAACAGAAATCTGCTGTTGACCTCCAAGCGACACAATTAATGAAATCTGCTTCTCTTTCGCCGTTTTGGTTTGTGAATCTTCTTTGACAAGCAACGCTGAATCTGCAAACAGAAACGCCATTGTTTGTTGTGATGAGTTCTGGGTCTCTAGTTAAATTGCCAACTAAAATTACTTTATTCATAGTTTTTCTCCTAAGTTAAGATTAACTTATTTTGCAACAATCATTTGTCTAACGATGTTTTTATTAATGTTAAGTTTGCTTGTGATGATTGCAGGAAGAGTGTCTTCTGCTTCAAAGTTCATCAAGCAATAGTAGCCTTCAGACTTGTAGTTGATTGGGTATGCGTATTTTTTAACACCCCATCTGTCTGGTTCGCTAGCTACTCCACCATTCTTTTCAACAAGTTCTTTAACAGCTTGAACTGTTTTTTCTTTATCTTCGTCAGATAAACTTGCGTCGATGATGTATAAAAGCTCGTATTTTCTCATTACTTTTGCCTCCTTTTGGACTCA
>CAZFPH010000141.1:0-2736 GCA_964520955.1 uncultured Lachnospiraceae bacterium | reverse complement strand
CCAAAACAACAATAAAATATCCTTGCAGTTTCACATTTTCAAGTAACGATTATGTTGAATTAACTTTTACTTTTGACTTATATGTTGGCGAGGTTAATGAAATAATCCTTCTTGTTGGAGATACACCTTTTGCTAGAATAAATCTTCAAAATTATTACAATTTTACAGAAATAACAGATATTTTTACACCAAAAAAGCATTATATTGTAGATTTGGGTAAAAATGTAAAAAATATTAATTCGGTTATAAACAATGAAACCCAAGCAGTAGAAACCAACTTTTTTATAAAAAATTATGCTTCAGAGTTTGGTCAAATAACACTAACGCCATTCAAAAGTTCCTTTAATAACAGCACATCAAAATATTTATCAAAAGATGGTGGTTATATATTTTTTGTTGAATCAGACAAAATTTATATCTACTCAAATACTAATTGCGAAATAAATGAAATTGACCCCTGTAATTTGGTTGTTCAAGAAATTAAAACAATTTGCTGTATCGATAATATAATTTTTATATTTTCAAAAATTGAGCCATATTTGTTTGCTTATAGAATTGAAAATAATACACTCGTTAAATTAAAAGTTAATTTGTCCAATTATTCTGATTTAGACATTATTAAGAATGCATTAAAGTTTGACATTGCAAAAACAGCCAACGGGGAATATATGCTCGGCATTATTGACATAGAAACCAAAAATGGAATAACTCTTTATCTTGAATTTAGCAATGATACTATCAGTTACAAGTCGCACATTGAAAGCGACCACTCTTTTTCATATATCTTAGCTATAACTTGCAATAATTTCTGCGACGCCAAAATTATGTACTGCGAAGAGGGTGAATATTCTTACAATTGCAGATTGGTCTCGCACTTGGCCGACGGCTCGGAAACTGACGTTTACACATCGCTTGCATATCATTACACAAAGGATACTAAGGAGTTATATGTTAGAGACAGAGGTGTTGTTGTTGAAAAAAATGTAGCACCAAAAATTCAAATATATCACTACCCTCAAGTGTATCAGTATCTATTTGATGAACTTGATAATGAAGAGGATTATTTTTTATCAAACAACTTGTTATATTTGGCAGTAAAAAAGACTGACAACACATTCCACTTTTATAATTTGGTTGGATACAATCAAGCAACAGAATTTACAAATAGTATTCCATCATCAATCGACCAAACCCAGATTCAAGATATTGTGTTTTTGAAAGATACTTTTTTAATTTTTCAAAATAACAATGACAAGCCAATAATTGCTTGCAATTTAAAAGAAACCAATACTTTGCTTGAAAATGTTTCATCAAATGAATGTACTTACACAGTAAATTATGATAAATATCATCTACTTGGTGAAAATAATGAAGGAGTTATAGCCAAATTTGCGGTTAATATTACAATATGAACTTTTCTGATAAAATTTATAAACTTTCTACTGGCAAGAATCTGACAGCTTTTCCTCTTTCAGAATCAAGTATTAGAATTTTTAGTTTGAATACTTCAATGCAAAATAGTTTGTTAACATTCCAAAAATTTTTAATGTGTTCTACAACCAACTGCAATGTTAACTATGAATATATAAAGCAACTTTCAGAAAATCTTTTTGTTGTTGCTTACGATAAAAATATGTCGGTGATTAATGAATTATAAAAATATTATAAACACAATACAACTTTATAAGCTTGAAAGATTAATTTTAAAAAGGAGAACGTATGAAATTAAAAGACAGAGTAAAAAGCTATAGTTTCTGGGTAAGTTTAGCAAGTGCAGTAATACTTGTAATTAAACTAATCGGACAAAAGTATGGACTCTTAATTGACGAAACTTTTATAAGCGACCTGTTTACAGCCATTTGTGGAATACTGGTGATACTGGGAATTATTGTTGTTCCAAAAACTGAAACCAACAGCAATTGTTCTGATTCTAATAACCAAATCATCGAAACCGTTTCAACAGGCGAAGAACTAATAGAAGCAATTGAAAACGAAATAATACAAACAAACACCACTACGTCAAATTTAGAAAACGCCGAGAACTCAATTGCAATTCAAATTGAAGCCTTGCAAAATAACGACAACTTGTCTAATGATAATCAAGGCAATAATCTTAGTGAAATAACAAATTTTGACAGCTCACAAAGCTTTGAAGAACAAGAAAATTTAAATTTTAATAGCGATGCTGAAAGCATTAAACAAAGCGGTATCATACCAACCATTATTGGTGATATTGATAATCAAATTAATGAATTTGATATATTAAAACAGCATATCAACGAACTTATAAACAAAGAAAAGGAACGCTATTTAAATAATTTTTCTGAATACAAAAAAATACTACTCGATGAAATTAATAAAATTGACGAATAAAAACATTTCAAAAAAGGGAAATACTTTACGTATTTCCCTTTTTTTCGTGCCATTTATGAAATTGCATTTACAACAAAATACTTGATTTATAACAGAATCTATACTATAATCAATAATAGGATTAAAGTTTTTTTTAATATTTTAATTTGTAATGCTTATTTAAAGGGTGGAATCTTTATGTCTTACAAAAACACTATGAAGCTTTTTGCTTCTAACTTTACGCTTGTTTGGAAACATATGGCATACCTTCTATGCTGTGTGTTTTTATTCACACTTTGTTCTTACACAATAATAAATCCGATTGTAGATTTGCTTAGGGAACACAACATTATTGAAGAACTCAAAATGTTATTTAACACGGTA
>CAZFPH010000140.1:0-2762 GCA_964520955.1 uncultured Lachnospiraceae bacterium | reverse complement strand
GGACACTGTCGGAAAACCTGCTCTTTTTGGAACAACCGACGAGTTTTTAAAGAGATTTGATATATCAGGTATTTCAGATTTGCCAGATTATGATGAGCTTCTTGAAAAGGTTCAAAAGATTAGAGAAAATTATTCAGATAGTTTGTTTAACAGATTTGAACCAGTAATACCAAAGGAAGAAGAATTAGATAAACAGCTCGCTGAAATTTCTAAAACAGAAACTACTAATAGAGATGAAGAATTATAAATAAAATTTAGTATTTATCACAAACTATAAGTATGAAAAACTTACTTATAGTTTTTTTTATTCTGACGCTGATATTATGTGTTGTATTGTTTCCATTTAAAACTAGGTTAATGGGGCATTTTAATTTGCTCACGTTAAAGGGTTATTATAGTTTTAAAATTTGGAGAATAAAACTTTTATGCGGAATGATTGAGCGAGACGAAAATGGTGAGTTTAAAATAACAAACGCTAACAACGTTTTAAAAGGCGAGTATAACAAACCATTTGTAAAAAATTTAGCAAAAGAAATAATCGCCAGGCTAGATATTAAAAAAATCGAAATATTTTTTACTGGAGGTTTTGTTGACGATTCGTTTTCGTCTGCTATGCTGTGCGGAACAATATCTTCGTCAGTTAGAGCACTTTATAGTTATCTAAGTCAAAAGTACGATGATGTAAAATTATATGAAGATATAAATCCAACATATAATGAAAGCAATTTAGAGCTAACCTTTGATATTGTTGTTAGTGTTAGTTTAATTAAACTTGTTGGAGCTGTGTTAAAATCAAACTCAAAAAGTAAAAAGGAGGAAATAAAAAATGAAGGATAATGAATTTAATAATAGAATAGAAGAAGTAATGACAAGTGCAATGAAAAATTTAAGGTCGTTAGTTGATGTGGATATTGTTGTTGGTAAAACTATCACTAGTGGAAGTTTGTCAATAATTCCTCTTACAAAAGTAACTTTTGGTTTTGTTTCTGGAGGCGGTGAATATTATTCTGAGCTTAAGGAAATTAAAAAAGGAACAGAGTATCCTTTTTCTGGAGGCTCTGGTGGTGGACTTAGTTTGCAACCAATTGGCTTTTTGGTGGTTGATGGAAAGAGTGTGGAACTTATCAAGATTGATTCAAAAAGTGCTATTGAAAAGTTAATCGAAGCTGTTCCAGAAGTTGCAAAATTTATATCTAAAAATTTTGGAAAGAAAGATTAAAATGAAGAAATTAACAAAAATAATACTAAATTTTATAATATTTGCATTGTTTTTGCAGTTTTCTCCATTAAATATTGCAAATGCAAATAATATAAAATCTGATAACTATGAATCGATGGTAACCATTGAATCATCTACTGGAAGAGTTTTGTATGAAAAGGAAAAGGATAAAAAACTTCCTATGGCAAGCACTACAAAAATCTTAACAGCAATTGTAGCCATTGAAAACACAGACGATTTAGACAAAAAGCATAGTATCCCAAAAGAAGCTGTTGGAATTGAAGGTTCAAGCATATATCTAAAGACTGGTGAAGAACTTTCAATTCGTGAGCTTTTGTATGGATTAATGCTAAGGTCTGGAAATGATTCTGCGGTTGCTATTGCGATACTTACTGCAGGTTCTGTGGAAAAGTTTGTGGAATTGATGAATGATTATTGCAAGAAGTTAAGCTTATCTAACACACATATTGTTACAGTTAATGGATTGCATAATGATAATCATTATACGTCTGCGAGCGACTTGGCGACCATTACCGCTTATGCAATGAAAAATGAAACGTTCAAAGAAATTGTTTCGACAAAGGAAAAAATTATAGATAGCACTCTCGACGAGAAAAATAAATGCAGACTATTAAAAAATAAAAACAAACTTTTGAAAATGATTGATGGTGCAAATGGTGTTAAGACTGGTTACACAACAAAAGCTGGCAAATGTTTTGTTGGCAGTGCAACTCGTGGAGATATGAGTGTGATAACTGTTGTGCTTAATGCAAAAACAATGTTTGATGATTCAGCTATACTAATTGAAAAAGCTTTTCAGGAATACAGAAAAGTTAAATTATTAGATAAAGGAGAAATTATAACATATAAAACGAACGATAAAAAATCGCTAAATTATCCAATCATTCTTATGCGAGATGTTGTTTATGTTTTGAGCAGAGAAGAACTTGCAAAACTCAAGGCTTCTTTAAATGTAAATGAAGATGTTTTGCGTGACTGCGGAAATTTGGAAGACGTTGGAACTATTGATTTTAGAATTGAAAATGACTTGATTTTTTCCGAAAAAATCTATACTATAAAAGGGAAGAAAACAAGTAAAATAAAGGAGAACTTTAATAAGATTGTAAAAGCTTTTTAAAGTTAAAAAATCAATATGCGTATCAACAAATATTTGGCGAGCACAGGGCTTGCATCAAGAAGAAAATGTGAAGAGTATGTTCTTGAAAAACGAGTAAATGTTAATGGCAAGGTTGTAACTGACCTTGCTTTTGACGTGTCTGAAAAAGATATTGTGAAAGTTGATGGAAAACAAGTTAAACTTCCAGAAAACTTCACATATCTTATGATGCATAAGCCAAAGGGTTGTCTTACAACTGTTACTGACGATAGAGATAGAAAAACCGTTATGGATTTGTTGCCAGCTGAGTTTAAGTTTCTAATGCCTGTTGGAAGACTTGACTATAACTCTGAAGGTTTGCTTTTGTTTACCAATGACGGAAATATTGCTCAAAAGATTATGCGTCCAGCAAGAAAAGTTGTAAAG
>CAZFPH010000139.1:0-2776 GCA_964520955.1 uncultured Lachnospiraceae bacterium | reverse complement strand
CAACCTCACTCGTGCAAAATTTGAAAGTATGATTGAAGACTACATCAATGAAACAATCGACCTTACTAAAAAAGCTCTTGCTGACTCAAAACTTACAGTTAACGACATTGCAAAAATCATTATGGTTGGTGGTTCAACAAGAATCCCTATGGTTATTGAAAAACTTGAAAAATATCTTGGCAAAAAGCCATTCACTGGCATTAACCCAGACGAATGCGTTGCAGTTGGTGCTGCTATTCAAGGTGGCGTTCTTGCAGGTGACGTTAAAGACGTGCTTCTTCTTGACGTAACTCCACTTTCACTTGGTATTGAAACAATGGGTGGTGTGTTCACAAAACTTATAGAAAAGAATACAACAATCCCAACAACAAAAACTCAAGTATTCTCAACAGCTGCTGACAACCAACCAGGCGTTGACATTCACGTTCTTCAAGGTGAAAGAGAATTTGCTGCTGACAACAAAACACTTGGTAGATTTGAGCTTACTGGTATTCCACCAGCACCAAGAGGAGTTCCACAAATCGAAGTTAAATTTGATATCGACGCAAATGGTATCGTGAAAGTTTCAGCTAAAGACCTTGGAACAGGCAAAGAACAAGACATCACAATTACGGCATCTTCAAATCTTTCTGACGCAGATATCGACAAGGCTATTAAAGAAGCTGAAAAATATGCAGAAGAAGATAAGAAGAGAAAAGAAGTTGTTGACAATAAAAATAGCCTCGACCAAATGATTGCTGGCATTGAAAAAGTTTTAAGAGAAAGCGGTGACAAACTCTCTGAAGAAGACAAAACAAAACTTAACGAAGCCGTTGAAAAAGCAAAAGAAACTCACAAAACTGCAAGTGATGTTGAAACTCTCAAAACTGCAATTGATGAACTCACAAAAGTATCTAACGATATTTTCACAAAACTTTATCAAAACGCAAATCCACAGGGTGGAACTGACCCAAATGGCGATGCAAATAATGGTTCAACAGACCCAAACAATTTTAATGATTTCACAACAAAATAGTATTATTTCAGTTCAAAAAATAAAAAAATGCGTTTTTTACTAGATTCAGACAGCATTATTTGTGCTGTCTGATATCTATTAATTAGGAAAAATATGGCAAATAAAAATTATTATGAAATTTTAGGTGTAAACAAAAATGCATCTGATGATGAAATAAAAAAAGCATACAGAAGTCTTGCTAAAAAATATCACCCAGACCTTAACCCAGGAAACGCAGAGGCTGCAGAAAAACTCAAAGAAGTTAACGAAGCTTACAGCGTGCTTTCAGATAAAACAAAAAAACAAAACTACGACACTTATGGCAGTGCCGACGGTCCACAAGGCTTTGGTGGCTTTGGCGGAGGCTCTGGATTTGGCGGTTTCGGCGGAAGTGGTTTTGGCGGATTTGGAGACTTTGGCGACATATTCAGTAACATTTTTGGCGGAGCATTTGGCGGTGGTTCATCTAGAAAAAGCAGAGCATCAATGGCTCAGCAAGGTGCAGACATTCAAGTAAAAATGAAATTATCATTTGCTGAAGCTGCATTTGGCTGTAAAAAAAGTGTTAGCCTAACAAGATCTGAAACCTGCACACAATGCAAGGGAACTGGTGCAAAAAATGGCACAGAATTTGAAACCTGCTCAAAATGTAAGGGAACTGGAACTGTAAGGCAAGCACAAAACACACCATTTGGTCAAATTGTGTCTGAAGGTGTTTGTCCTGATTGCCGTGGTGCTGGCAAAAAAATAAAAGAGAAATGTCCACATTGCTCAGGTGCTGGCGTTACAAAAGAGAACAGAAGCATTGAACTCAATATTCCAGGTGGTATCGATAACGACCAAGTTTTAACTCTTCGTGGTCAAGGCGAAGCAGGACGAAATGGTGGACCTGCTGGCGATATGCAAATCCTTATTCAGATTGAGCCACACAAACTTTTGAAGCGTGAAGGTTATGACGTTTATGTTGACGTTCCAATTTCGTTTACCGAAGCACTTCTTGGTGCAAAAGTAAAAGTTCCAGGAATAACTGAAACACTGGAGATTACCGTTCCAGAATGTACGCAAACTGGCACAATTATTTCTCTTAAGGGAAAAGGTATTAAAATTCTTAACAAAAATGGATATGGCGATCTTTTTGCTAAAATTATTGTTGAAATGCCAAAATCTCTAGATAAAAAGGAAAAGCAAAAAATTGCCGACCTTGCTGACAGCATTTCTAAAAACCAATACTCAAAGAAAAAATCATTTAATGAAAAACTATAAATTATAAGGATTAATGTTATGATTTACTTTGTTAGGCACGGAGTTACCGACTGGAATGAAAATATCACAGCCGATGGCAGACATTCTGCAAAATGTCAAGGCAGAGCAGATATACCACTAAATCAAAATGGAATAGCTCAAGCAAAAGACCTTGCAAAGTCTCTTAATCAAATCAAGTTCGATAAGGTTATTTGTAGTCCGCTCACACGAACAAGACAAACCTGCGAACTTATTCTAGGTTCGCTTGATGGTGTAATTTTTGATGAGCGTGTAATTGAACGTGATTTTGGCGAGTTTGAAGGGCTCACCAAGGAAGAATTTGATTTTTTGGGTTTCTGCAATAAAAATTCAGGTATGAAATTTGAAAGAGCTGAAACCGTGGAAAGTATAGAAAATAGAGTGTTTTCTCTCTTAGATGAGCTAAAACAAGAGCCAGAACAAAATATTTTGATTGTGGCTCACGGCGGAGTTGGTTGCATATTCTTATCTTACTTTGATGGAGTGCCTGAAGATGGCGAT
>CAZFPH010000138.1:0-2793 GCA_964520955.1 uncultured Lachnospiraceae bacterium | reverse complement strand
TAACTCCTTAATTTTTCCCTTTAATAATACGTAATTGTTATTTTCATATGAAATATTATTCATATACTTCCTTCCTTATTGTTTTTTATTTTTGTTTTTGTAATCCATTATTGTCGACGTAGTAATCAGTATCGTATACAAGTTCAGATATTTTAACCATTTGGTAGCCTTCGGATTTTAAGTAATCAATAATAAGTGGCAATGCCTCTAAAATATGATCGGAGTTGTTGTGGCAAAGTATAATTGAACCATTTTTGACATTGTTTTTTACACGTTCAAAAATTTCATTTGCTGATAAACCTTTCCAATCAAGGGTGTCCACGTCCCATTGGATTGTTTTCAGTCCGAGTTCTCCAGCTGTTTCAATCAAACTATCGTTATAATCACCAAATGGAGGTCGGAAAAATTTTACGGGCTTTTTGGTGATTTCAGTAATCATATTCATAGAAACTTCAAGTTCTTGCTTTACTTTTGCTTTTGATAACGTGCTCATTTTAGGGTGAGTGTTTGAATGAGTGCCAATATCAAAGCCAGCGTCGTCAATCTCTTTAACCTTGTCTGCGTTTTGTTCTATCCAGAAACCAACCAAAAAGAAAGTGCCTTTTATTCCAGCGTCACTGAGCGTGCTGACTATTTTTGAGGTTTTATCCGAGCCCCAAGCAGCATCAAAAGTGAGTGCAACCTTTTTTTCAGCGGTTTCAACCGAGTATATAGGAACAAGTCTGTAAGCGTATCCAAAATAAACCGTACCCATATTACCCACAGCCACAACCACAGCAAGAACTATTGCAATTATTGATAAAGATAACATACCTGCTATTGTTTTTAATTTTGTACACAATATCTTCATATAAATTACCTCTACATTTTACTTTTTTGACAATAACTATTGCAAAACTATTCAGCTTTGAAAACGTATTATTTCTTCCTTTATTGTCGAATTTTGTCTACTATTTTTGAGATTATAGTATAATTTATTATTGCAAAGATTAATTTATGACTATACGTGATTAAAATTAATTTACTTTTCAACCATTCTATTTCTTAAATAAGCAATGATTTTTGACTCAATTCTTGAAACTTGAACCTGCGAAATGTTTAACATTTCTGCAACCTCTCCCTGAGTCTTTCCACGATAGTACCTGAGCAATATTATCTTTTTCTCTTTTTCTGGAAGATTATTGATTTCACTTTTTAAGATGAATTTATCAAGCATTTCGTCGTTTTTATCTACAACTGTGAGTTTATCTATAACATTTTGGCTATTTGGGTCATCTTCATCAATTTTTGCGTGAAGTGATATTGTTTGTTGACACGAATCGAGTGCAATGACAATATCTTCCTTTTCAACCTCAAATTTCTCTGCAAGCTCGTCTATGTGCGGAGCTTCCCCAGTTTCTTTTTTCACATTTTCGATATATGCTTTGAGCTTTATCGCAAGTGTCTTTATTGACCTAGAAACTTTTATGCTTCCATCGTCACGCAAAAATCTTTTAATTTCACCAGCAATCATTGGCACTGCATAGGTTGAAAATTTTACATCATAGCTTGGGTCAAAGTTTTTAATGGCTTTTAAAAATCCAACACAGCCAATTTGATATAAATCATCATATTCCACACCTTTATTCAGATAGCCTTTAACAATTGCTTTAATGAGTGGAAAGTTTCCACTAACAAGTGTGTCAGTGGCTTCAGAGTCCCCATTTTTCGCCTTCAAAATCAGTTCATTTGTTTGATTAGCATCTATTGGCTTATATTCTTCCATTATCCCTTAATCACCTTCTGCATACGAACAATTAAACCGCTTGGGGTATTTGCTTTTACTTCCAAATTATTCATAAACGTATCCATTAAAGTAAAGCCCATACCTGAATGTTCTTCTTCTGATTTTGTGGTGAAAAATGGCTGGAGTGCCATATCAACATCTTCAATGCCAATTCCTGTATCAGAAACAGTAATATCGAGCATATTACCCTTTATTCCAACCTCAAGAACAATTTTCCCACCCTTGTTTAAGTATCCGTGAACTATTGAATTTGTTACCGCTTCAGAAACCGCTGTTTTTATATCATTCACTTCAGAAAGTGTTGGCTTTAGCTCTGTGCAGAACATTGCAACAACACCTCTTGCGAAAGATTCATTAACGTTTTTTGCATCAAACTCAAGTTTAAAATAATTATCAAATTCCATATATTTCTCCTTTAACCCACCTTTGGAATAATTTGGTATATTCCTGTCATTTCAAAAATTCTATTAACATAAGAAGTTGGATTTTTGATGAACATACCAATATCGTTTTTTGAAAATTTGTTATATCTGCCAAGTAGCACACCTATACCTGTGCTGTCCATAAACGACACCTTTGAGAAATCCAAAATTAATTTTTTAGATTCAAGTTTTGTTTTTAATAAATCATCAAGAGATATTCTCACGTATTCAGCCGAATACTCGTCCAGTTCGCCTGAAAGCTCAGCATAGATACCATCATCTTGTTTTAAGTACTTTATATCCATAATCTTTCCTCCTCACACCAACAATGTTAGCACAATATTCTGTGCAAAAATTTGGAGTTTTTGATGAAAAAAAGTTTCTTTTGACCAATTGTAGAAAATCTAACAAAGAAAAAAGCCACCACTCTATATGGTGGTTTTGTAAACAAAAAAGGAGACTAAATTAGCCTCCTTAAAATTATTTAATTAATGTGAAATAGCTTGAATCAAGATTTAGTTCAATTGTTTTTGTTTCAAGTGTTCCAAGTTCATCTTGTGTTATTACGCTAAGTTTTATTGTTGT
>CAZFPH010000137.1:0-2808 GCA_964520955.1 uncultured Lachnospiraceae bacterium | reverse complement strand
CAAAAACCAATTAAAAAATAATACTTTTTTTATAAAAAAGATACAGGTTGTGTCATATCTTTCGTGAGTGGTAAAAAGCGATATGCATTATAATTGTGGTGATGTGTAGAATTATAAATTTTGAGTGTTGTGACGAAAATAGTGGCTGTCACTTAATTTCTAATATTGCCAAACTTCTTGCAAGTGACGGAAATCGTGTTTGCGTTATCGATTTTGATTTTGGGATTAATTTAACCAGCTACTTGTTCAGTCCAATTCCAAGAATAGATATAAAGGAATATTTTGAAGCTAAATGCTTGCAAGATAAAATTCTAAATAGCGTTACAAAAAATTTATTCGTTATCAAGACCAGCAATAGTACTTTTGATTATCAACGATATTTGCAAGACTTTGAAATATTAATAAAAAAAATTACTGAAAAATTTGACTATATTATGCTTGTTGGTGGATTTAGAAATGGTGAGGTAATAAATTTAAAATACGCTATTTCATCAGAACTGATAATTATTATAGATAATGAAATTTCTTCGATAAGATATGCAAGATTAGCACTAAAAAAAGCGTGGGGTTATGACAACTTAAAAAATAAGAAAATTATACTGAACAATTATAGGATAATAAAAGAACTAAAAGGAAAATTGTTTTCAAAAAATGATATTGAAGAAATTTTAAAGGTTAAGGTTTTATGTGTTGTGCCAAAATTAAATTTGAGCAAAATTGATATGTTGACAGTGAATAAAATTCTTTTAAAGTCAGTTGAGGAAAATACACCTTTTGAAAATGATTATAAGAAAAGATACAAAGGTATAATAGGATTTTTTAGAAGGAGATTATATGAAAAATTTGAGTAAAAAGTTACTGGCAAATAATTTGAGTGATATGAGTATGATGGACGAAACTGAAATACCATTATTTTTAATAAAAAACCTAAAGCAAGATTTGGAAAATTTATTTAGGAGATATGTAGATTTTAAGGAAGATAATTTGAAGATAAAAATTAAAATTTTGAATAATAACAAATATGTTATTATGGTTGATTGTTTGACTGATTTTATTATGACAAAATATAATATTTAAAACGTATTAAGCATAAAATTTATCGAACAAAATTATGCTAAAAAAGTTAAAAATTAATAAATTTACACAAAAAATAACAAAAATTTGCACTTTTTTCAAAATCGATTTATCATTTGCTGTTGTATTGATGGTTGCTTTTTTGCTGGGTGAAATAAAGTTTTATGTTTGCTACATTTTATTTATGCTTCTTCACGAACTTTCGCACTTGTTTGTGGCAAAAAAATTAGGATATCTTCCGAGCAAAATTAGGGTGGGAGTGTTTGGTGCAAAACTTGAGGGTGATGATGATTTTACACTTCGTGACGAAATAAAAATTGTTCTTGCAGGACCACTATTTAATTTAATTATTGTTGTTTTTTGCTATTTGTCTTTTTGGTTTAATCCAGAAAGTTATGAATTTTTGTATGATGTTTTGATTGCAAATTGGACATTGCTAATATTTAATGCGTTGCCAATATTTCCTTTGGATATGGGTCGATTTTTGCTTGCGTCGTTAAGTTTGAAAATCGATAGGCTTAAGGCAACCAAATTAGTTAAAAGATTTTCTGTGGCTTTAATTTTGCTTTTGTTTTTAATTTACATTATATCAGCTTTTAACAATTTAAATTTTTCACTTGGGTTTGTGTGTGTGAATTTAATGAGTTTATGTTTGACATCTTCAAAAGATACATCGTATAAAAGGCAATTGTTTGTTAAAAGAAAGTTTAAAAAATTAACTAGTGGATTGCCTGAAAAAAATATTTATGTTAGCGAAAACCTACCAAACTATTCGCTGTTTAAGTTTATTGATGATTCGCATTACATTAACTTTGTGTTTTTATCAAGCACCTTAGAGGAAACTGGAAGAATGACTGAGGTTGAACTTTACAAGAGTTTAAATATGCTTGACTAAAATTTGCTTTATAAATAATTATAATTTATTAAAATACCTTGACAAAAACTTGAGTGATGTGCTAAATTATTAACGTGCCACTTGCAAAAGGTATTTTTTTGTTGTGAAAAAATATCAAGTCACTTAAAAAGTGCACCTTCGCAGTGAGACTGGAGAGAGGAGGAAAAGATATGTACGCTATTGTTGAAGTTGGTGGAAAACAATATAAAGTTGAACCAAACACTTATTTCAAAACAGAAAAACTTGAAGCTAATGTTGGTGACAAGGTAGAACTTGATTGTTTACTTGTTGCTGATGGTGACAAAGTTACAATTGCTACAGCTAACGGCAAGAAAGCTAAAGCAGTTTGCGAAGTTCTTGAATTCGGCAAAGAAAAGAAAGTTGTTGTATACAAATACAAAGCTAAGAAGAACGTTCGTAAAAAGCAAGGTCATCGTCAACCATTCACAAAATTAAAAGTTCTTTCAATTGAAAAATAAATTTGTGAAATGAATCAATGACAAAAGTTACTATAGTCAAAAAAAATTTTAAAATCTTCATAGTTGAGTGTGATGGTCATACCAATTATGGAGAAAAAGGTGAAGATATTGTTTGTGCGTCGCTATCTAGCATAGTTCAAACAGCGGTTCTTGGACTTTTAGTCGTAGCATCGCTTGAGCTTGATATGAAAAGAGACGATAGTGCAGGATATTTAAAATTCACCTTACCTGAAAAACTAAGTGAAAAACAAGAAATTCAAGCAGAGGCCATTTTGGATACTATGCTTTGTGGAATTTCTGACCTTTATGAAAGTTTTTCTGATTATATTGAATTGGAGGTTAAAAACTTATGACAATGTT
>CAZFPH010000136.1:0-2826 GCA_964520955.1 uncultured Lachnospiraceae bacterium | reverse complement strand
CACCCAGACGTGTTTAATATTCTTCTTCAGATACTTGATGATGGTAGAATAACCGATAGCCAAGGCAGAACAGTTGACTTCAAAAATACGATTATAATAATGACGTCTAACCTTGGAGCAAGTGCAATTCTTGATGGAGTGTCTGCAGATGGCACAATTTCAGCAGAAGCTGTTAACGAAGTTCACGCACTGCTTAAAACTTCATTCAGACCAGAATTACTTAACCGCCTTGATGAAATCATTATGTTCAAACCACTCACCAAAAATCAAATCGGCTCAATTGTTAATTTGTTGCTTGAAAATGTTAAGAATAGACTAGCTGATAAGCAAATTAGCTTGGAAATTTCTCAAGAGGCGATAGACCTCATAATTGAGCAGGGCTATGACGTTGCATTTGGTGCAAGACCGCTCAAAAGATTTATTCAGGCAAATATTGAAACAATGATTGCAAAGGCACTCCTTGCAAATGAAGTTAAGCCAAAATCTATCATTGAAATTACAGATAAAGATGGTGAACTAAAAATTAATATAAAATAAAAAATCTAAATAAATCCATAATAAAAAGCACTTCAATATGAAGTGCTTTTTCGTTACATAGTTGTTGTGTATGGGTTTGTTTTTAGCTCGCCATTATCAATGAGTTTTTTGAATTCTGCAGTTATATCGCTAACTTCATCATAAAAAATAACTTTTTCGGCAACGCTGTTAACCGTCGTTGAAATTTTTGAGCCACGCTTTGCAATCAAATATAGTGGAACTTTGTGGCAATATGCGTGGTCGGCACACATTCCAAGGCCTGCACCAGCTTCGCTATATTCAATTACCATAATATCGCTAGTTTCCATTTCAGGGAAGGTGTACTTTGGCATAAAATGTGCCATATCAAGCCCCTTAACTTCACCATATTTTTCAATGTCACGAACCGCAACAAATGTGTGAATATTAAGTTTTGCTAGGGCATCGGTTATGTCGTCAACCAGTTTTTTTGATGCGTCACCTTCATAAAATTTTAAACCCAAAAAAGCTTTAAGACCTGTTGTTTCGAGGCTTCTTGTGTACTCTTCAAAACGATATTTTTGAGCCACGTCTGGATATTTTTCGTGGTCGACCTCGCTAGCAAACATTTCAAGAGGCCTTGCCCAAGTTAGGTGCTCGCCGTATAGTGCTCGGTAAATTACCACTTTTTTGTATTCTTCATCATTATTTGATTCGCAGTCGTTAACAATGTCTAAAACCTGATAAAATTTACCCTTAAAGTGCTTATAAATTTTTCCAATTTTAATTTCTCTCATATTATTTCTCCAATGTTTTTAGTTTGTTCACAAGTTTTTTGAGGATTGGTCTTATCCAACTAACGGAATCTTCGCCGTAAGACTCCTCTAGGGCTACCCACGCAACTTTGCTGTTTTCACTTTCGAGTACCCTGATTTTTTCAATGTCTTCCTCATTTGCTTCAAAAAGATATACAAAGTCGTAATGAATGTGAGCGGGAACATATTTTCCTTTTTTGATATGACCCTCGATAGGGAGCGCTTGAATACCAAATATTTTTCCATCATCAAGTGGGGAAACATCAAGACCAGTTTCTTCTTGCACTTCACGTTTTGCAACCGAAAGCAGGTCGCCAACTCCGTCGGCGTGACCACCTGGGTAAATTAGACCTCCAAAAATATTATGGTGAACCATTAACATTTTTTTGTGGTCTGGTGTTAAAACGAGGGCTGAGGTTGTTAGGTGTCCAAAAAGATTATCTCGTGTTAAAACTTCGTCGCTATTATCAATAAAATAATTAAATGCCTGTTTGTCAAGTTCTTCTTGTTCGTTAAATGGTTTGTAGTTATAAAGATCATCTAAAATGTTATCAATGTATTCCAATATATATAACCTCCACAAAAAGATTATAACAAATAAAATTTGATTGTAAAAACAAATTAGATAATGTTATACTGAATTTGTAAAATTTGGTTTAAAAGAGGATTTTTATGAAAAATGTTGTAATAATTTCATCTAGTCCAAGAAAGGGTGGCAATTCAGATATGCTTTGCAGAGAATTTGAAAGAGGTGCTATTGAAGCAGGACACAATGTTTCTTATGTTAATCTTGCAGATATGAAGCTTGGATATTGCATTGCTTGCTATGCTTGCGAAAAAACTGGCAAATGCTTTCAAAATGATGGTATGAACGAGCTTGCTGAAAAACTTAAAAAAGCAGATGTTATTGTGTTTGGCACACCAGTTTACTTTTACACAATGAGCGGTCAGCTTAAGGTTATGATTGACAGGCTTACACCTCACTACGAGGAGATTAATGCAGACACTTATATTTTTGCAACAGCTTGGGATTCAAACGAAGAAAATTTACAGCTTACAGCAAAGTCCATTCGTGGGGCAACAAGAGATTGTTTTGGGTCTTACAACGAAAAAGGCTATTTGCTGGTTGGTGGTGTTCACGCTAAAGGTGATATTGCTGGAAGACCAGAGTTAAATGAAGCTTATCAAATGGGCAAAAATTGTTAGGAGAATATATGGAAACAGAAATTACCGTTCAAGTTTTTGCTGATGAAGATGAAGCGATAAAAACTATTCTCGGTCTTGGCTTTGAAAAACTCAGAGATTTTTATATGAATGACAGCTACTTTTCAAAGCATAGCACTAATAAACTCAAAAAAATGCAGTATAAAAATGTTATTAAAAGTTCATTTTTAGTCAGGGAGTTTATTGGTGATGACGATAAGGTTTTACTGATTTATAAAAACAAAGTTATAAAAGACGACGTTGTTTTGATGGAAGAAAAAGTCAATGCGAAACTTGACACAAAAGAAAATGC
>CAZFPH010000135.1:0-2939 GCA_964520955.1 uncultured Lachnospiraceae bacterium | reverse complement strand
CCCAGCTGAGCTAAACCCCCATGTTCTTGAACGAACAATAGTACTATACCAAAATTTATTATTAATTGCAAGTGTTTTTATAAAAAATTTTAAAAAATTTTAAAAAATTTTAGTTTAGTACTATTTTGTCGTAATCAATGGTACTTGACTGTTTAACGCCCTCTTCAAGAACTTTGGCAAATGCAGTGTTGTCATGCTTGATAATTGAAAGTAGTTCGTTTGCGGTTTGGAATGCTTTATTTGAAAAGTTAGCAAGTATATTTGAACTGAATCCGTGTTGTTCAGTTCCCATAATGTTTCCTGAACCACGTGTGTCTAGGTCAAAGTCGGCGATATCGAACCCGTTAGAATGATTCTTGAAAAAGTTTATACGTTCGTAAGAATTTTCATTCAAGTTGTTGCCTAAACAGAAACAATGAGCTTCTGCACCATTTCTTCCAATTCTTCCTCTTAGTTGGTGAAGCGTTGCAAGTCCAAAACGTTCGGGAGTGCATATTACCATAATATCACAATCAGGAATATCCACACCAACCTCGACAATCGTGGTTGATACCAATATTTTAATTGTTCCCTTTTTGAACTTTTCTATTACCTTATTTTGAGAATCTTTAGAAAGTTTTCCGTGAACCAGTCCTAAGTCTAGTTTATTGAACTTTGTCAGCAAATATTCATACATATTTTTTGCAGAAAATAAATTAACGTGGTCGCTTTCGTTTTCTTCATCAATCTTTGCACAAACAACATAGGCTTTGCTACCAGTATCAATTTTATCTTTGATATATTCCCACATAGCGTCTTGTTTGATTGGAAGAACAATGTTGGTAGTTATGTTGTTTTGCTTTGGTCTTGAATTAATGGTAGAGATTTCAAGGCTCCCATAAACCACAAGTGCAAGGGTTCTAGGAATTGGCGTCGCACTCATTACCAGTATATCAGGACTATTGCCTTTTTCTAAAAGTTTCGCTCTTTGCTCAACTCCAAACCTGTGTTGCTCGTCAATAACTGCGTAAGTTAAATCTGCAAAACTGACCTCGTCAGACAAAATCGAATGTGTGCCAACTATTATCTTGGCTTCACCTGAGGCGATACGTTTCAAAGCAATTTGTCTCTCAATTCCCTTAACTGAACTTGTGAGTTTACAGATTGAAACTTTGTCTTTAAAAAATAATTGTATGGCGGTTTCAAAGTGTTGATTTGCCAGAATTTCAGTTGGTGCAATAATGACCGCCTGATGACCATTTTTTGCCGAAAGATACGCTCCAAAAAGAGAAACTACGGTTTTTCCAGAGCCAACATCACCCTGAACCATTCGGTTCATCGAAAATTTGCTTGCTAAGTCTTTCTCTACTTCGCTAAGCACGTTTCTTTGGTCTTCAGTTAGTGAAAAAGGCAAAAGTTTTTTGTAATCTTCAAGTATCTTAGTAGAATTAGTGTAGGTATGATTTTTTATTTTTTTTCTTTGAAATTTATTATATTCATTAATTGCAAGGAGTGGTATTAGTTTTTCAATTTCAATCCTGTGAGAGGCAACTGTTGCCATAACAAAACCCATTGGTTTATGAATTTCTTTGTAGGCCTCTTTTAAATTCATTAAGTTATACTTTTGTAACAATTTATCTGGCACAATTGACGTAAAATCAAGGGTTTCTATTGCATTATAAATAGTTTCGGTAAGTGTTCCCTGACCAATTCCTGACACTGAGTGATAAACTGGGAGTAACCCGAGTTCCAGTTTTTCAAGAGATTTATAGATGCTCACAATAAAGGTATTTTTCTTGGTCTTGCTGTTTTTTCCATAAAGGTAAACCTCTTTGCCAAGATAAATCTGTTGCTTTATGTATGCTTGGTTAAACCACATTGCAGTAAAGGTATGACCGATTTCGTCCTGCATTTTCACACTAACAAATGTTAAGTTTGCCCTTGCTCTAACAAGTTTTGGTGAGTCAATAGCCATTGCTTTGATGAGTCTAACACAGCCATCTTCAGCAAAAGGTTCGGTTTTTGAAAAATCGTAATATTTATATGGAAAGTAGTTGACTAAATCTTCAACAGAAAAAATATCATTTTCTTCAAATGATTTCTTTCTTGCTTCGCCAATACCTTTTAAACTTGTTAGTTCCATAAAAAAATTATAACACTTTAACTTTGCTTCAAACAAACAAAATGACACCTTCATTATAAATTAAATTTATTATTGATGCGTTATATTATAAATTTGCATAATAAAAGCAGACCACTATTATAAATAAAATTTTGGTCTGCTATAAATTATTTTTATAGTCTTAGGTAACTCTCACTCAAAATTATTCAAGAGAAATCAAGTAGTAATAAAGTGGTTGGTTGCCTTCATGACAATCAATTTCAATATCAGGATATTTGTCTTTAAGTGTATCGACAAGTGCACCAGCGTCTACAGGGTTAACATCGTTGCCGTAGAAGAGTGAAATTGTTGAAACATCATCAGTCATAAGCTTTTCAATGGTATCTTCGGTTGTTTGGTTAACATTATTGCCCTTTGCAACAATCTTCTTGTCACCAAGACCAATAATATCGCCCTCTTTGAGTTTGAAGCCATCGATTGATGTTGAACGAACTGCATAAGTAACTGAACCTGAAATAACGTTTTTAACAGTTTCTTCAACATTTGCCTTGTTTTCGTCAACGCTAAGTTCTGGGTTAATAGCGATTGCTGCACTAATACCCTGTTGAACAGATGTTGTTGGTAAAACAAAGATATTTCTCTTTGAAAGATCGTTAGCAAGTTCTGCAGCGAGGATAATGTTTTTGTTATTTGGAAGAACGAATACGTTTTCAGCGTATACGCTGTCTGCGGCTTTAGCAATATCTTCAGCTGATGGGTTCATTGTTTGACCGCCCTCGATAACGTAGTCAACGTTAAGGTCTTTAAAGAGTGTTGCAAGGCCTTCACCAGCACAAAC
>CAZFPH010000134.1:0-2971 GCA_964520955.1 uncultured Lachnospiraceae bacterium | reverse complement strand
AGGTATCAAACAGAATTACGCTTTTTGGAGCAATTTTCTTAGCGTTCATCGCTCTTGTTCCATCAGTTTTATTCTCTGCGATTGCTGTTGGTTCTCAAGGTTTATTGAACTCATTCACCGCAACTGGTATGCTTATCGTTGTATCTGTTGCTATTGAGTTTAGAGACCAACTTGAAGCTCAACTTATGATGAAGAGACACAAGAATATTTTATAGCTAGATAATTAAAATTTAATATTTTGTAATTTATTTTAAAGGAGAAAATATATGAATTTTTTAATGTTTGGCGCACCAATGGCAGGTAAAGGTACACTTGCAAATATGCTCGCAGAAGAATACAATCTTCCAACAATTTCTATGGGTGATATCCTTCGTGGAAGTATTGCTCGTGGAGACAAAGAAGGAATCCTCGCTAAGTCTTATATGGACAAAGGCGAAATGGTTCCAAACGAAGTAGTTTGTGCTATGATTAAAAACAGACTTGCACAGCCTGATGTTCAAAATGGTTTCATCTTAGATGGTTTCCCAAGAACACCATCACAACTTGAAATTTTTGTAAATGAAAAAGTTGCTGATATTGATGTTGTTGTGAGTCTTGATGTACCATACGAAACACTTTTATCAAGAGTTGTTGGTAGAAGAACTTGCAAAGGTTGTGGTTACATCTACAACACAAGCTGGAACCTTGGATATGAAAAATGTCCAAAATGCGGTGGCGAGTGGGGAATTAGAAGCGATGATAATGAGGAAACTTACAAAAATCGTTTCGATGTTTACCAAAACGAAACACTTCCTATCTTAGAGTACTTTGAAAAGGAAGGCAAGGTAGTAACAGTTCAAGGTGCTGATGCTCCTGAACAAAGCTATCAAAATATGATTGAAGCATTCAAAACAAGCTCAATCAATGGACTTAAAGAATTTATAGAAGGCTAGTATGATATCTATAAAAAAAGAAAACGAAATCGAATTTATGAGAGTTGCTGGCGGTATTACTGCTGGTGCTCTCGATGAGATTTCAAAACATATTAAACCAGGAATTTCAACCTTAGAACTTGACAAAATCGCAGAAAAGTATATAATTAATAAAGGGGCAAAACCCGCATTTTTGCGTTACAACGGTTTTCCAAATTCTATTTGTGCATCTATTGATGAGGTTGTTGTTCATGGTATACCCAAAACTGATTTAATTTTAGAAGAAGGTCAGATTATTGGAATTGACGTCGGTGCAAAATATCACGGTTACTGCGGTGATGCAGCTCGTACTTTTGCAGTTGGCGAAGTGTCAGAGGAAAAACAAAAACTGATGCAGGTTACTAAAGAATGTTTCTTTAAAGCAATTGAGAATTTAAAAGAAGGCTCAAGGCTTGGTGATATCGGTTATCAAATCGAAAAACACGCAAACAAACATGGCTATAGTGTGGCTGAAAACTTTGGTGGACACGGCATTGGAAAAAATATGCACGAAGACCCATACATTCCAAATTTTGGAATGGCTGGTACTGGCGTAAAACTTCAGGCAGGAATGGTTCTTGCAATTGAACCTATGGTTAATATGGGTACAGGCGAAGTGAATGTGAGAGGTTGGAGCGTGAAAACAGCTGATGGTAGGCCTAGTGCACATTACGAAAATACAGTTTTAATAAAAAAAGATGGAGTAGAAATACTCACAAAAACTGCAGATTTGGAGGCAAATAATCTTGAGTAAAGATGATGTAATTGAAACAGAGGGAGTTGTTGTTGAGGCTATGCCTGGTGCAACATTTAAAGTTCAAATTGCTGGTGGACATATTGTCACAGCATATTTGTCGGGCAAACTCTGGAAAAATTTTATTCGTGTTTATGAGGGCGACACAGTAAAACTTGAAATCAGCCCTTATGATTTAACTCGTGGCAGAATAATCTGGCGTAGTAAATAAATTCGAGGAGAAAAACAATGAAAGTTAGACCTAGTGTAAAACCTATGTGTGATGGTTGTAAAGTTATTAAGAGAAACGGTAAAGTTAGAGTCATTTGTAGTAAAAATCCTAAACATAAACAAGTTCAGGGTTAGTTTTCTCTTTGGTTTTGTTTATGGAAGATGGCGTTTGGGGTAAAACCCAAGACATTCCACTTGGCTCAAATTTCATCTTTCATATACAAAACTATCACTTAAAACGTTTAAATGCGGCAAGAGAAATCTTTTTTAAACGTTAACTAATTAAAATTAAAATTTAAAATATCTGTGGAGGATAAAATGGCACGTATTGTTGGTGTAGATTTACCAAATGAAAAAAGAGTTGAAATCGGTCTTACCTATATCTATGGTATCGGCAGAGTTACTTCTAACAAAGTTTTAGCAGCAACTGGTATTAACCCAGACACAAGAGTTAAAGACTTAACAGAAGAAGAAATCGGAAAAATCCGTGAATATATGGATAAAAATTTGACAACTGAAGGTGAACTTAGAAGAGTTGTTAATATGAACATTAAAGCTCTTGAAGAAATTAAGAGCTACAGAGGACTTCGTCACAAAGCAGGTCTTCCTGTACGTGGACAAAACACAAAGTCAAATGCTAGAACAAGAAAAGGTCCAAAGAAAATCGCTACAAAGGCTAAGAAACAAATGCCTGGCAAAAAGAAATAGTTTTAAGGAAGGATAGAAGAAAATGGCAGAAAATAAAACAAAGAAAACTGCAACAAGAAAACGTAAAATTACAACTCAAGTTGACAAGGGTAGAGTTTATATTCAATCTTCTTTCAACAACACAATTGTAACTGTTACTGATGCTGCAGGTAATGCTCTTGCTGCTTGTTCAGCAGGTGCACTTGGATATAAAGGTAGCAAAAAAAGCACACCATTCGCAGCTGGTCAAGCTGCTGAAAAGGCTGCAAAAATTGCAAAAGACTACGGTCTTAAATCAGTCGAAGTATATGTTAAAGGACCTGGCAATGGTAGAGAATCAGCTGTAAGAAGTTTAGCTGCTGCTGACCTC